>NZ_MWIG01000423.1:0-7860 GCF_002156145.1 Streptomyces sp. NRRL B-24572
CGTCGTTCACGACGACGCTGAAGAGGGAGACGGCGACCCTGTTCTCCCGGAGCTCGGGGAAGCCGCCGGGCTTGCGCCCGTCGGAGAAGGCGATGATCGCGCCCTTCTCCTTCCCGGTCTGGGCGAGTTCCCGGATCCCGGCGGTCGAGCCGTGCACGTCCACGGCCACCGTGGAGCCCTCGCAGTCCTCCTCGTACTGCTTCGCCGCCGCCCGCAGGGCGGGCGCGAAGGCCGTCGAGCCGGTGAGGGTGAGGGTGCCCCGGGCGCAGCCGATGGGCGGCGGCGAAGCAGTACGAGGAGGACTGCGAGGGCTCCACGGTGGCCGTGGACGTGCACGGCTCGACCGCCGGGATCCGGGAACTCGCCCAGACCGGGAAGGAGAAGGGCGCGATCATCGCCTTCTCCGACGGGCGCAAGCCCGGCGGCTTCCCCGAGCTCCGGGAGAACAGGGTCGCCGTCTCCCTCTTCAGCGTCGTCGTGAACGACGGGATACCCCTCGACGACCTCACCCTCGACCAGATCCGCCGCGTCTACCGGGGCGAGATCCGCAACTGGGGCGAGCTCGTCCCCGGCCTCGACCAGCCGGTCCTCCTCATCAGCCGCGACGCCAACTCCGGTACCCGGCAGGTCTTCCAGCGCCGGGTCCTCCACCGCAACGAGCCCGCCAACTCCTCCCAGGACTGCCAGACCTCCGACGACCCCGAGTCGAAGGTCGTCCGCTGCGAACTCGACTCCACCGAGCAGGTCCTCGCCACCGTCGCCAAGCTCCCCGGCGCCCTCGGCTACTCCGAACTCCGCGCCACCGACGGGCGCAAGGGCCTGCACCGGGTGGCCGTCGACGGGCGGCGGCCCGTCGTGGACGAGATCGGCGCGTCCCCCTACCCCTACCGGGAGATCGAGTACGCCTACACCTGGGGCCTGCCCCGGACCGGCTCCCTGACCTCCAGCTTCCTCACGTACCTCCGGTCGGGGCGCGGCCAGGACGTCATCGGCGCGCACGGGCACCTGCCCTGCGCGACCCCGAAGGGCCTGAAGGTCTGCGGGGAGGACTGATGCGGGAATTGCGGGTCTGGCATGCTCCTGTGGCGTGGAGTCATTGCACGCGGAAGATCCGGTCAGCGTCGGCCCGTTCCGTCTGATCGGCCGCCTCGGGGTCGGTGGGATGGGCCGGGTGTTCCTGGCGCGCTCGGCCGGCGGGCGGACCGTCGCGGTCAAGGTGGTGCACGCGGAGCTGGCCGCCCAGGACGAGTTCCGGCGCCGGTTCGCGCGCGAGGTCGCCGCCCTGGAACGGGTCGGCGGCACCGGCACCGCGCCCGTCCTCGGCTCGGACACCACCGCCGAATCGCCGTGGGTCGCCATCGGCTACGTACCGGGTCCCTCGCTGCGGACCGTCGTCGGCGACGAGTTCGGGCCGCTGCCGCCCGCGACCGTACGGGCCCTGGCCTCCGGACTCGCCCGCGCCCTCGACCACATCCACGCCGCCGGACTCGTCCACCGCGACCTCAAGCCGTCCAACGTGCTCCTCACCGTCGACGGGCCGCGGATCATCGACTTCGGCATCGCCCGCGCCGTCGACCACGTCGCCGAAGGCGGCAACCTGACCACCACCGGGGCCGTCGTCGGCTCCCCCGGCTTCATGTCGCCCGAACAGGTCCGCGGCGACCAGGTCTCGCCCGCGTCGGACGTCTTCTGCCTCGGTTCCGTGCTCGCGTACGCGGCGACCGGCCGCGCTCCCTTCGGTACGGCGGACAGCGGCGTCCACGCCACGATGTTCCGCATCGCCCACGACGAGCCCGATCTGACGGACCTCCCGCCCGAGCTCTCCGGACTCATCCGGGCCTGCCTCGCCAAGGACCCGGCGGCCCGGCCCACGGCCACCGAGATCGTCGAGACGCTCCCGGTCGCGGACCCGTGGCTCCCGGCGGACGTCCTGGCGCGGTTGGGGCGGCACGCGGCGCAGCTCCTCGAGGCGGAGGGGAGCTGTGCTCCTCCTCCGCCTCCTCCTCCGGTCTCCGAGACTCCCCCGCCGGCCACGGGGGCGACTTCCCCCACCGCACCCGCCGCGCCCCGGCGCCGGGGCCGTACCGCGCTGCTCGCCGCCGTCACGGCGCTCGTCGTGGTGGCCGCGGCCGGCGTCGCGTACACGTACTGGCCGAAGAGCGGCGGCACCACGGGCGGCGGGGGCAAGAACGGCACCGCCGGCCCGACCCGCCCCGCCGCCGGGATCGTCCCCGCCGCCTTCCTCGGCGCCTGGGAAGGGGTCCTCAAGGGCAAGGCGGACGCCCCGTACGAGACCAGCCGGATCGAGATCACCCAGGGCGCGGCGGGCGCCAAGGCCGCCGTCTACACCCACGTCACCGGGGAACAGCTCTGCATCGGCCGGGCCACCCTGATCTCCGCCACCGACAGCGAACTCGTCCTCGGCGAGGCCGAGATCACCGAGAGCGTGCCCGCCCAGCGCTGCACCCCGGCCGCCCGCCAGACCCTCACGCTGCGCTCGACCGACGTCGTCGAATGGGGCTCCGGCGTCGCCAAGGCCACCTTCCAGCGGGTCAAGGCCGGTGCGGACGTCGTCCCCGCCGCGTACGTCGGCAGGTGGAAGCAGGCGCCGGACACGGTGACCCAGCCCGACCCCGACCGCTGGACCTACGAGGTCACCATCACCCAGGGCCCGGTCGGCGCCCCGCTCGTCCGCTTCGAGCAGGCGTACCCGCGCACGGACGACGAGGGGAACCTGCTCTCCGACACCGTCCGCTGCGCGACCACCGCCGTCGTCGGCGGCGCGGGCTCGCTCCTCGTCATCGGCCCGGAGACCCGCGACCCGGACACCTGGGACCCGGACTGCGTCGAGAACGGCTCCAGCAACCTGCGGATCGTCCGGTACCAGGGCAAGGACCGGCTCCAGTCCTACGGGATGAGCGCGGACGGGGAGCCGGCGGAGTTCGCCCGGGACTAACGACCGGAGTTCGCCCGGAACCGGCGACCGGAGTTCGCCCGGGACTGACGGGCGCTACCGTCCGAGGAGTTCGAGCGCGGCCCGGACGGAGTCGAGGAGGGGCTGGCCGATCGCGCCGACGGTCACGGCCAGGTCCCGCAGCAGGACGAGCCCGCCGCGCCGTGCCTGCGGCACCGCGAGGCCGGCCGAAGCCCCGTCGAGCCGCTCGGCGACCTCGGGCTCCACCTGACCGCGCAGCTCCTCGATGCGCGCCAGCACGTCCGCCAGGGCGCGCTCCAGGTCCGGCGAGGCGTGGTGGTGGACGATGCCCTGGTTGCCGCTGCCGCCGTGCATGTTGACGACGTCGCCGTAGAAGTTGTCCCCGGCCATCACTTCATCACTCCCGTGTTGCCGCTGCCGCCGTACATGTTCACGGAGTCCCCGAAGAAGTAGTTGCCGTAGTTGGTGATCGCCAGCGTCCCCACGGTGGCGCGGAACTCCGCGTCCGGCTTGTCGATCGCCTCGGCGATCGAGCGGACGAGCTGGTTCAGGTACTCGCGCTTCCCGGTCACCAGGGCCGTGGACCGCCCGTTGGTCTCGATGGCGAGGACGTCGTGGGACCCGGCGAAGGCCACGGAGGCCATGTCGCCGAAGAAGTAGATCAACAGGGCCACGGTGATGAAGATGGCGAACCCGATGAAGCCGTCGGACTCGCTGCTGCTCGATCCGTACGAATCGTACGAACGCGGCGAGAACTCGTCCGCGAGGTACATGAGGATCAGGAGGACGGCGATCGTGATCCCGCCGCGCTTCAGGAACCGGGCGACGGCCTCCCCGCGCCGGGGCCGGAGCACGAAGGTGTGGACGCGGACGATGTTCTCCAGCGGATAGGCGCCCCCGTGCACCCAGAGCAGCCGCTTGCTGATGACCAGCCCGGGACCGCCGGGCGGCGGCGGGGCCGCCGGCCTTTCCGGTGGCGGCGCGGATGACTGTACCGACGGATGGGTCGATGGCTGCGCCGGCGGCTGGGCCGGCGGCTGGGCCGGCTTCGGTGGCGGCGTTTCGTTCGTTCCCATGCATCCCCCCGAGGTGGAACGGCTACGACGTGCCCCTCATTACGCAGCCGAACCACCTGCCCCACAAGTCGAGTTCAGGCCTCCTGGGGTACGACTTCGGCCGCCGCCCGTGCGTAGTCGTGGACCAGGAGGCGGGTGTCGTCGGCGCGCCAGGCGAGGGCGAAGCGGGTCGGGGAGACGCCGTCGACGGGGCGGACGACGACGCCGCCGCGGGTGAGCAGCGGGGCGTTGCCCTCGGCGACCAGGCAGATGCCGAGGCCGTCGACGAGGGCTTCGTACGTCTCGTCGGTGGAGCCGATCTCGGCGCCGATCCGGGCCGGGCGGCCGTCCCGCGCGTCCAGGGCCAGCCAGTGGTCGCGGAGTTCGGGGGCGACGTCCCCGGGCAGCGCGAGGAAGGGATCGTCGAGGAGGTCGGCGAACGCGATCCGGTCGCGGCCGGCCAGCGGGTGCCGCTCGGACAGGGCGATCAGGCGGGGCTCGGTGGCGACGACGACCCAGCGGTAGCGCTCGGCGTCGACCAGCGGGAGCCAGACGAACGCCAGGTCGCTGGTGCGGTCGGCGAGCCCGGCGGTCGGGTCGTCCCAGCCGATCTGGCGCAGCCGGAGCCGGGCCGCGGGGTGCTTCCCGGTGAAGCGGGAGCGGATCGCGGGCAGCAGGCCGCCCCGGCCGGGGCTGGTCGACATGCCGATGACGAGGGCGGCCTCCCGCGCGGCCCGGGCGGCGCGCACCGCGCCCGCGGCCTCCGCCCACGCGGCGAGCACCGCGCGGGCGTGCGGCAGCAGCGCCGTACCGACCTCGGTCAGGCGGACGCCCTGCCGGTCGCGGTCGAAGAGGGGGGCGCCGAGCTGCCGCTCCAGGACCCGGATCTGCTTGCTGAGCGCGGGCTGCGAGACGTAAAGACGCTCGGCGGCCCGCGTGAAGTGGAGCTCCTCGGCGACCGCGAGGAAGTACCGCAGATCCCGCCCGTGCACGTCCGTGATGGTCATGACCATGGGCTATCACGACAGATCTTGGACGGACAACGTCCCGCTGTCCCAAGCTTGTTGGGACAGAGAGAAACAGAGACAGCAGAGGGAACACGCACATGAGCAAGGTCTGGCTGATCACGGGTGCGAACAGCGGCTTCGGGCGCGCCTTCACCGAGGCGGCGGTCGCCGCCGGGGACGTCGTGGTCGCCGCCGCGCGCCGCGCGGGCACCCTGGACGACCTGGTCGCCACCCACCCCGACCAGGTCCACGCCGTCACCCTGGACGTCACCGACCTGGCCGCCGTCGACCGCGTGGTGGCCGAGGTCGCCGAGCGGCACGGCCGCATCGACGTCCTGGTCAACAACGCGGGCCGCACCCACGTCGGGTCGGTCGAGGAGACCACCGACGAGGAGCTCCGCTCCCTCTTCGACGTGCACGTCTTCGGCCCCGCCGCCCTCACCCGCGCCGTCCTGCCCCACATGCGGGCCCGCCGCTCGGGCGCGATCGTGCAGGTCAGCAGCATGGGCGGGCAGATGTCGCTGCCCGGCTTCGGCGCCTACAGCGCGACCAAGTTCGCCCTGGAGGGCCTCTCCGAGGCGCTCGCCACCGAGGTCCGCCCGCTCGGCATCGACGTCCTCGTCGTCGAGCCCGGCGCCTTCCGCACCAGCCTCCTCGGCTCGGGCGGCGTCAGCGGCGGCGGCATCGAGGACTACGCCGACACCGTCGGCGCCACCCGCGCGTACGTCGAGACCGGCGGCGGCACCGAGGAGGGCGACCCGGCCAAGGCCGCCGCGGCCGTCCTCGCCGCCCTGAACGCCGACGAGACCCCGCTCCGCCTCGCCCTCGGCTCCGACTCGATCGACGCGATCCACGCCCACCTCGACCAGGTCCGGGCGGACCTGAACGCGTGGGACAAGGTCGGCCGGGACACGAAGCTGGACGGCTGACGGAGACGCGGAAGGGCCCGCACCCCGGTGAACCGGGGTGCGGGCCCTTCCGTACGTGCTCCTAGAGGAAGGAGTTGATCTCGATCGTCTCCGTGCGGCCGGGGCCGACGCCGATCGCGGAGATCGGGGCGCCCGACATCTCCTCCAGGGCCTTCACGTACGCCTGCGCGTTCTTCGGGAGGTCCGCGAAGGTCTTGGCCTTCGTGATGTCCTCCGACCAGCCCGGCAGCATCTCGTAGATCGGCTTCGCGTGGTGGAAGTCGGTCTGCGAGTACGGCAGCTCCTCGACGCGCTTGCCGTCGATCTCGTACGCGACGCAGACCGGGATCTGCTCCCAGCCCGTCAGCACGTCGAGCTTGGTGAGGAAGAAGTCCGTCAGGCCGTTGACCCGGGTCGCGTAGCGCGCGATGACCGCGTCGAACCAGCCGCAGCGGCGGTCACGGCCGGTGGTGACACCGCGCTCGCCGCCGATGCGCCGCAGCGCCTCGCCGTCCGCGTCGAAGAGCTCCGTCGGGAACGGGCCGGCGCCGACGCGGGTCGTGTACGCCTTCAGGATGCCGATGACGCGGGAGATCTTCGTCGGGCCCACGCCCGCGCCCGTGCAGGCGCCGCCCGCGGTCGGGTTCGAGGAGGTGACGAAGGGGTACGTGCCGTGGTCGACGTCGAGCAGGGTGCCCTGGCCGCCCTCGAACAGCACGACCTTGTCCTCGTCGAGCGCGTTGTTGAGGATCAGGGTGGTGTCCGCGACGTACGGCTTGATCTGCTCCGCGTACTGGAGCATCTCCTCGACGATCTGCGCGGCGTCGATGGCACGGCGGTTGTACAGCTTGGCGAGGAGCTGGTTCTTGCCCTCCAGCGCCGCCTCGACCTTCTGCTGCAGGATCGACTCGTCGTACAGGTCCTGGACCCGGATGCCGACGCGGTTGATCTTGTCGGCGTAGGTCGGGCCGATGCCGCGGCCCGTGGTGCCGATCTTGCGCTTGCCGAGGAACCGTTCCGTCACCTTGTCGAGGGTGACGTTGTACGGGGTGATCAGGTGGGCGTTGCCGCTGATCAGGAGCTTCGACGTGTCGACGCCGCGCTCGTTCAGTCCGCTCAGCTCGGAGAGCAGGACCGCCGGGTCGACGACGACACCGTTTCCGATCACCGGGGTGCACCCCGGGGAGAGGATTCCGGAAGGGAGGAGGTGGAGCGCGTACTTCTGGTCGCCTACGACGACCGTGTGGCCGGCATTGTTGCCGCCCTGGTAACGCACCACGTAGTCCACGGATCCACCGAGCAGGTCGGTGGCCTTTCCCTTGCCCTCGTCACCCCACTGAGCACCGAGCAGCACAAGTGCGGGCACAGGCGTACACCCCTTCCGGGTGGGGCATGTCCAAGGTCAGGGGGCGTACGCCGCCTCACCGGTGTGCCCCGGAATAGACGAAGCCCCTGGCGCAATAGCGCAAGGGGCTCTTGCACAAAGATGCTACCCGAGGAAGGACCGAGGTGTCGGATCACGACCAGCTGCTGGTCATCGTCGACCCGGTCGCCCGCCGAAGTGACGGCGAGTCCGTACGGATCGCGAAAGATGTACTGTCCGCAGGCGCTGAGGCGAAGATCTGCCTGCCGGACGGCCCCGAGGAATTCTCCCGGGCCCTGGCCCGCCGCGGCTCCCGGCGGCCCGTCGTGCTCGGCGACGACCGCGCACTGCTGCGTACGGTGGCCCTGCTGCACCGCGAGCGGGAGCTCGCCGACGGGGCCCTCTCGCTCGTCCCGATCGGCGCCCCGGACGCCCTGGAGGTGGCCCACGCGCTCGGCGTGCCGCGCTCCACGCCGGCGGCGGCCCGGGTGGCCCTGCACGGGGCCGTACGCCGCCTCGACCTGCTCGTCGACGACAGCGACGGGGACGGGCACGCCCGGGACGAGGAGGTCGCCGAGGACGACCCCGTCGC
>NZ_MWIG01000424.1:0-2725 GCF_002156145.1 Streptomyces sp. NRRL B-24572
GGAGCTCCTCGCGGCCGCCCGCCAGGCGCCGGGCCCAGGCGCCGAGCCCGCGCTTGACGGGAGGCACGGGTGCGGCTCCCCGGTCCTGGGGCGGGTCGGTCTGCCGGGTCCTGCCGTGCGGCTCCGCCCCGCCGCGTCCGTCGTGCGCGTCCCCCGCGTGCGCGTGGCTCCCGTCGTGGACCTCGCCGTACGCGATGCCGCGCGCCCCGCCGTGGGTGCTGTCGTCGGCGGGGCCCGTACGGTCCGGCAGGTCCGTCGCGTGGGCGACGCGCAGGTGGCCCTCGCCGTCCGGTGCGGTCGTCAGTGCGTCCGTACCGCCGGCGCCCGTCAGACGGAGGGCGGACTCGCCGAGGCGCAGCAGCGCACCCGGGCGGAGCGGGACCGGGCGGTCGCCGACGGGCACGCCGTCGAGCGTCGTCCCGTTCGTCGAGCCGCGGTCGGCGACCGTGACCCGGCCGTCCTCGGCGACGGTCACCGTGCAGTGGGAGCGGGAGACGTCCGGGTCGTCGAGCGGCACGTCGGCGTCGACGGAACGGCCGATTCTGATCGCTCCGCCGTGCAGCAGGTGCACCCCGCCCGCGTCCGGGCCCGCCACCACGTGCAGCCGGGCGGAGGCCGTCCCGTCGGCCCGGTCGTCAGGGCCGGGGACCTGGAGGGAGAGGACCGCGCCGTCGACCAGCGGGGGCTCGCCGAGCACGCAGCGCCGGCCGTCGAGCCGCTCCGCGCCCGCGTAGAGCACGGTCGTGCCGGAGGAGGAGGTGTCGGGGCCGGTGACGGCGGCGGCGAGGTTCGAGGCCACGGCGGCGAGGGCCGTCCCGGCGGGGGCCGTGACGAGCACGTCGCAGGCGCGCCCGGTGCCGTGGCCGGCGTACGGCGCGAGGACGGTCAGCCGGATCTGCATCGCCGTCAGCGGTCCCTTCTGCGAGAGCCGGCCCGGCAGGGGGGAACCGCCCTGTGTCTCCCCCCACCCGGCACGGACGCGTCGCCCGGTACAGGTCGGCACGGCGCGGGGGCTCCCGACCCCGTCGTCGCGACGTGCTGCAGGCATCCTCGCACCTGCCACCGACAACACGCCCGCGGGTCGGCCATAAGTGATCTTGAATGGTCGGCCGTGGACGAGAAATAGCCTGGTTGGGCATGCCTTCGGAGCATGCGTGGCAACCGTCTCCCCGCGTGGAGCGTCTTCTTCCGGACAAGTTCGGAACAAGCGGGGAACGGGTTCGGCCCGCTCCGGCCCTCCGGGACCGCCCCCCGGCGAGGCTCGAACACGACATCGGAATCGGCCTGTGGACGACCGGCCTGCGACCCGTTCGGCGGCACTAAAGTGGGTCGGACACCCGGACGGGTCACAACAGAGGACAAGGACCCCGGGGACACCTCAAGGAACCACCCCAGGACCACGATCAGCAGGGAGCGCGTGACGTGCGGCCTATCGGCAGCAAGTACCTGCTCGAGGAGCCGCTCGGCCGCGGCGCCACGGGCACCGTCTGGCGAGCCCGCCAGCGGGAGACGGCGGGCGCCGAGGCGGCCGTGCCCGGCGAGCCCGGCGAGACCGTCGCGATCAAGGTCCTCAAGGAGGAGCTGGCCAACGACGCGGACATCGTGATGCGCTTCCTGCGCGAGCGGTCCGTGCTGCTCCGGCTGACCCACCCGAACATCGTGCGCACCCGCGACCTGGTCGTCGAGGGCGACGTCCTCGCCCTCGTCATGGACCTCGTCGAGGGCCCCGACCTGCACCGGTACATCCGGGAGAGCGGCCCGCTCACCCCGGTCGCCGCCGCCCTCCTCACCGCCCAGATCGCCGACGCGCTCGCCGCCAGCCACGCCGACGGCGTCGTCCACCGCGACCTCAAGCCGGCCAACGTCCTGCTCGCCGAGCAGGGCGGCCAGATGCACCCGATGCTGACCGACTTCGGCATCGCGCGCCTCGCGGACTCCCCGGGCCTGACCCGCACCCACGAGTTCGTCGGCACGCCCGCGTACGTGGCGCCCGAGTCCGCCGAGGGCCGCCCGCAGACCTCCGCCGTCGACATCTACGGCGCGGGCATCCTCCTCTACGAGCTGGTCACCGGCCGGCCCCCGTTCGCGGGCGGCACCGCCCTGGAGGTCCTCCACCGGCACCTCAGCGAGGAGCCGCGCCGCCCCTCGACCGTGCCCGGACCGCTGTGGACGGTCATAGAGCGCTGCCTCAGCAAGAACCCGGACCAGCGGCCGAGCGCCGTGAACCTCGCCCGGGGCCTGCGCGCGGTCGCCGCCGGCATCGGCGTCCACGCCACGCCCGCCCAGATCGAGGCGGCGGAGGGCGTCGGGGCGCTCCTCGCCCCCGACCCGGCGCCCGCGCCGGTCCCGGGGACCCCCGAGGCGCAGACCCCCGGCGCCGCCGACCCGACCCAGGTGCTGCCCACCGGCGCCGCCGGAGCCGCGGCCGCCGCCGGGATGCCCCCGCAGTACGACCCCGCCGCCGCGACCAGCGTCATGCCGACCAGCGGCCCGGCGGGCGCCGCCGACCCGACGGCCGTCATGCCCCCCGTGCCGCAGAACCCTCCGGCCGAGGACCCGCACCCCTGGCAGAGCCAGCTGCGGCAGGTCCGCGACCGGAACGAGCAGACCCAGGTGCAGTACCTGGACCCGAGCGAGGACCCGCTGCGCCGCCGCCCGCAGCGCCAGCCGCAGCAGCCGCCGCAGGACGCCCGGCCCGGCCCGTACGGGCCGGGCGTCCTGCGGC
>NZ_MWIG01000425.1:0-15843 GCF_002156145.1 Streptomyces sp. NRRL B-24572
CGGCGACCCCGGGTCCGGTGGAGAGGGTGTAGCCGGTGGTCAGGATCGTGTGGGCGGCGGTGCGGGTACGGGGGGCGTCGGTGTTTCCGGTCTTCTTCGTCGTCGTCATGCCCCAAGTCTTCTGTGGGGCGGGGACCTTCACGAGTGGCCGTGCTGCCACTGATCGCGGGAATCGTGCCACTCCGTGTGCCACACTCCGCTCGTGCCCTTTCTCACCGTCGCCGCCTACGCCCCGCACGGCGTCGGCATGCTCGGTGCCGGGATCGTCTCCGAGGTGTTCGACGCGCGCGGACAGGGCCTGCCCGCCTTCGACTTCGCGCTCTGCACCGACCGGCCCGGCCGGGTCCGCACCGATGTCGGACTGCCGCTGGTGGTCGACCACGGCCTGGACCGCCTGGCCGGCGCCGACCTGGTGATCGCCCTGCCGTGGGCCGATTTCCGTACGCCCCCGGCCCCCGCCGTGCTCGACGCGCTGGCCGCCGCGCACGCGCGCGGGGCGCTGGTCGCGGCCCACTGCGTCGGGGCGTTCGCGCTCGCCGCGGCCGGGCTGCTCGACGGGCGGCGGGCCACCACCCACTGGCGGTTCGCCGGGCTCCTCGCCGAACGGCACCCGGAGGTCACCGTCGAGCCCGACGCCCTCTACGTCGACCAGGGAACGGTCGTCACCGGCGCGGGCGCCGCCGCCGGCTTCGACCTGTGCCTGCACCTGCTGCGGCGGGAGTACGGGGCGACCACGGCGAACGCCATCGCGCGGGACCTGGTGCTGCCGTCCCACCGCGACGGCGGCCAGGCCCAGTACCTGGCGACGCCCGTGCCCGAGGACAGCCGGGACGAGCGGCTCACCGACGTCCTCGCCTGGGCCCGGGAGAACCTCCACGAGCCGCTGCCCGTCGCCGAGCTGGCCCGCAGGGCGCTGATGAGCCGCCGTTCCTTCGCCCGCCGGTTCGCGGCCTCGACCGGCACGACCCCGCACGCCTGGCTGCTCGGGCTGCGCCTGAGCCGCGCCGAGGAGCTCCTGGAGACGACGGAGCTCCCGGTGGAGGAGATCGCCCGCGCGGTCGGCTTCGGCAGCGCGGCGGTGCTCCGCGCCCAGTTCGTCCGCCGTCGGGGCGTCCCCCCGCGCGCGTACCGCCGCTCCTTCAGCCGTACACCCTGACCGGAGGCCCCGTGCACCCGGACGGATGAGCGGTGGGCCCGGACGGGTGGGGCGTGTGCCCGCCGTGGGCCGCTCCTCGCCCGTACGCTCCCCCTCCCGGAGGGCCGGCCCCCCATACGGCCGATCCCGGTTGCCGAGGCCCCGGGGCCGTTCAAGTCTGAACTTGATCGTCCCCACATACGGGAGGGCCCCTTGAGCAGCCTCGACACACCGGCCGAAGTCCCCAGGCCGCGGGCATCGGCGCAGGTCGCCGCGCCCAGCACCATGACCTGGTTGACGCTCGCCCTGATGACCACCGCGTCGGTCGCGAGCCTGCGGGCCGCGCCCACCATGGCCGTCTACGGGCTGGCCTGCGTGTTCCTCTACCTCGTCCCCGCGATCGTGTTCCTGCTGCCGACCGCCCTGGTCTCCGCGGAGCTCGCCTCCGGCTGGAACGGCGGCGTCTACCGCTGGGTCGCCGAGGGCCTCTCCAAGCCGCTCGGATTCCTCGCGGTCTGGTGCCAGTTCGCGATGACGATCTTCTACTACCCGAGCCTGCTGGCCTTCGTGGCCTCGACCATCGCGTACGTCATCGACCCGTCCCTCGCCTCGAACGGCGTCTACACGGCGATCGTCATCATGGTCCTGTACTGGACCGGCGTCTGGGTCTCCTCGCGCGGCACCAAGGCCCTGGCGGGTCTTTCCAGTTGGGGCCTCGTCATCGGCACGCTCGTGCCCGGCACGATCCTCGTCGTGCTCGGCATGGTCTTCCTCGGGCAGGGCAACGCCTCCGCCGCCCCGATGGACGCCGGCCATCTGCTGCCGGAGTGGACCGGACTGGCCAGTCTCGTCCTGATCGTCAACAACTTCCTGTCGTACTCCGGCATGGAGATGAACGCGGTCCACGTCTCCTCGCTGAAGGACCCGGCGAAGGAGTACCCGAAGTCGATGTTCCTCGCGATGGGACTCGTCCTGCTGATCTTCATCCTGCCCGCCCTGGCCATCAGCTGGGTCGTCCCGGCCGATCAGCTCAGCCTCACCGCCGGTGTGATGCAGGCCTTCGACGCCTTCTTCTCGTACTTCGACGTCGGCTGGATGACCCCGATCGCCGCCGTCATGCTGATCTCCGCCTCCCTGGCCGGCATGCTGACCTGGCTCGCCGGGCCGTCCAAGGGCCTCCTGGAGATCTCCCGCCAGGAGGGCTACCTGCCGCCGTTCCTGCAGAAGCTCAACAAGTTCGGCATCCAGCAGAACATCCTGGTCACCCAGGGCGTCGTGACCTCGATCATCGCCCTGATGTACGCGCTCATCCCGAACGTGTCGAGCGTCTACTGGATCTTCTCCACGATCACCACGCAGGTGTACCTCATCGTGTACCTGCTGATGTTCGCCGCCGCGATGCGGCTGCGGAAGACGCACCCCGACCATCCCCGCGGCTACCGGGTGCCCGCCCTGGGCCTGGTGTGCACCGTGGGCCTGCTCGCCTCGCTCGCGGCGCTCGCCATCGGATTCGTCCCGCCCTCCCAGTTCGGCGGCGGCAGCGTCTGGTCGTACGTCCTCTTCATCGCCTGCGGCCTGCTCGTCCTCGGCTTCCTGATCCCGTGGCTCTTCCTGAAGTTCCGCAAGCCGAACTGGCGCACCGCCGCCGCCGGCGCCCCGAGCGAAGGAGACCGGGCATGAGTCCCACCCGCTTCGCCTCCGAACACAAGTGGATCTACTGGGGCGCGATCGTCCTCCTCGTCGGCCTCGTCATCACCGGCGTCATCCGCTACGAGAGCGTGAAGAAGAACAACGAGACGCTCTCCAAGGCCGACCAGCTCCAGGAGGAGCTGGTGAAGGCCGGATACCCCTCCCCCGACACCGACACCGTCCAGCAGATCCTCGGGACCGACGGCGGCCCGGTCTGCGAGGACCCGGGCAGCGCCCTCAACACGGCACTGTGGAAGATCCACCAGGCCAACGGCGCCACGGGTCCCGGGATGCGGCCCGTCATCGCCGACACCAAGGCCGTCCAGGTCGAGCGGATCGTCCTCCAGGTCTACTGCCCCGACAAGCTCGACGACTTCGACGAAGAGCTGAAGGACCTCAAGACCGACGACACCGTGCGCCGTTGAGGGACGGACCCCAGGAGCCGGACGCCCTCCACGACCTCCTGCGCGAACTGACGCGTCTCATGCTGACGTTCAGCGGAGAAGGAGCGGAGGGCGTCGACCGGGTCGTCCGGAACGTCGCCCGGACCTACGGCGGGCAGGCCGAGACGGTGCTCGTCGCCGACGGCGCCGTGCTCTCCGTGACCACCGGCGGCCACACCCTCACCTCGACCGTCACCGCCTTCCCCGACGTCGCCCGGCTCGACCGGGCCGTCGCCCTCAAGGAGTTCCTCGAGCGCGTACGGGACACCCGGCCGCCCCTGTCCGAGGCGGCGGCCGGGCTGCGGCGGGTCGAGACCCTGCCCGCCACCGTGCCGCGCTGGGCCCGGGGCGTCGGCATCGTGCTGTTCTCCGTCGGCTTCGCGCCCGCCGTCCAGCCGACCTGGTACGAGATCGGCACCACCGCCCTCCTCGCCGCCCTGGTGGCGCTCCTGACCGTCCTGGCGGACCGGCGCCCGCGCCTCGCCCGCGTCCTGCCGCTGCTCGCCGCGGTCCTCGTCTCCCTGGTGACCCTGGGGCTGCTCCAGCCCGGCCGGGGCCACGGCGGCCCGGTCCTGATCATGCTTCCGGCGCTGTTCTTCTTCGTGCCCGGCGACCTGCTGAGCGCGGCCACCGCCGAACTCGTCGGCGGCTTCCTGTCGACCGGTGCCGTCCGCCTCGTCTACGCCCTCGTCCTGCTCCTCCAGCTGTACGTGGGCGTGCTCCTCGGCGTGGCCGTCACGGGCACGCCGACGGACGCGCTCTTCGACACGACACAGGACGGCGACCTGTCCCGGTGGGTGATCGTCGGGAGCTGGGCGGTGTTCACGCTGGGCCTGATCCTCGCCTTCGGGGTGCCGTGGCGGGTCGCGGGCTGGGTGACGGGCCTGGTCTATCTGGCGCTCGGCGTCCAGGCGGCGGGCACGGCCCTGCTCGGGGAGGTCGCCGGCACCTTCGTCGCCGCGACGGCCCTCGCGGTCGCGGCGGACCTCCTGTCCCGCCCGGCCGGGCGCCCGCCGCGCCTGGTCCTGTTCCTGGGCGGCTTCTTCACCCTGACGGTCGGCTCCCTCGGCCTGCGGGCGCTGACCTCCCTGGCGGGCGGCCACGTCCTGCACGGCTTCCACGACCTCATGGACTTCGTCACGATCGTCACGACGATCGCGGTCGGCCTCCTGGCGGGGGCGGCGCTCGTACCGGCGCGGGGCCTTCGGACCTGACCCTCGACGGCCGGCTCCTCCACCAGGAGGGCCGTCACCGCGAGGGCGAAGAGGACACAGCCGATCGGGCATCCCTTCCCCGCAGACGGAGCCGCTGCCCGCGGACGACCCGTTGCGGACGCTGCCGAACGTCCTGGGGCTCCCCCATCTGGGCTATGTGACGGAGGGGAACTACGGGCGGTACTTCGGCGAGGCGGTGGAGGACATCGAGGCGTTCCTCGCGGGGGCGGTGGTGCGGGAGTTGGGCTGATCCCCCGCCGAGGGGCTCAGCCCAGGCTCGTACGGGCCAGGTCCAGGAACTCCGCGTCCGTCAGGCCCAGTTCGCGGGCCTCGCTCGCCGCCTCGCGCAGGCGGGCGATCAGGCGGGCGCGGTCCGGGGCCGTGGCGCCCGGGACGATCAGGGCTCCCCGGCCCCGGCGGAGTTCGATGAGGCCCTCCTCGCGGAGCCGCTGGTAGCCGCGGAGGACGGTGTGGACGTTGACGCCGAGGGAGTCGGCGAGTTCCCGCGCGGCCGGGAGGCGTTCGCCGGGGGCGGCGGAGCCGTCGGCGAGGGCGCCGCGGACGCAGGCGGCGATCTGGTCGCCGAGGGGGACGGCGGAGGCCGGGTCGACACGGAAGAGCACGGTCAGACCTTCCCATGCCGTTCGACGAGGGTGTTGAGGAGGGCGGCTGCGGTCCGCGCGTCGGGCACGGTGACGGCGAACTCGCGCCCGCCGGTCCGCCGTACGACGAGGGCCTCGCCGGAGCGCAGCACGACGCCCGTCCGGTGGGCCCGGACCCGGTAGCCCCAGCCGCCGAAGTCGGCGAGGGCGTCGACGTCCCGGGCGTCGGCTCCCGCGACCTCGTCGAGGGGGACGCGGAGGCGGGGCCGGGCGGCGAACGCGGGCCGGAGGGTGAGGCCGCGGCGGTCGACCGTGACCCTGACCCGTGCGAGGGCGAGTCCCGGTACGCCGATGACGAGGCCCAGGAGGCCGAGCAGGGCGGCCGGCCAGGGCGCGAGGAGCAGGACGACCGGGCAGGCGACGAGGGCGAGCACCGCGAGCGCGGTGAGCGGCCGGGAGCCGGTGGCGCGGGTCCAGCCGGCGACCTCGCCCGCGCCGAGCGGGAGCCGCGGCCCGCCGTCCACGGCAGGGGCCTCGGCGTCCGTCGGCGGGACCAGCCGGGTCAGGGCATGGCCCGCGGCGGCGAACACGCCCGCGACGCCCGCCGCGACCGTGAGGTTGACCAGCGGGGACTCCACCCGCGCCGCGTCGACGGCGTCCAGGTTGTCCCGTACGAGGAGGGTGAGGAGCGCGCCGGTGAAGCCGGCGGTCGCCCAGGCGCCCCACAGGGCGGTGCGGCGGACGAGGAGCGTCCAGCCGGCGCCGAGGCCGAGGATCAGGGCCGTACTCACCGCGAGGAAAGCGGCCCGGCCGGTGAAGCCGTTCGCGTCGCCCCCGCCGCCGAAGTGGGTGGCGAGGGGGTCGGGGAGCCGGTCGTACCAGAGGGCGAACAGCAGCAGGTGTGCGGCGAGCACGAGGACGAAGGGCAGCGCGGCGAGCGCGCGGAGACGAGGTGTGGCACGGTTCATGAAAACCTCCCTTGTTCGCACTCTACTAGAACAATGAGAGTTGAGGGTGGGTGATCTTCGAGATGCGGGCCGCCCCCACCGGTTGTTCACTGGGTCAAACGCAGACGAATGGGGAGATCTTCATGCGCCGCCGGCCCGCCACCCTCGCCGCCTTCACCGCGTTCGCCGCCCTCACCGCCGGGCTCGTCACCGGCTGCGGCGACGACAGCGAGCCGGATCCGCTGCGCGGTCAGCAATGGGGCATCGACGCGCTGAACCTGCCGGACGCCTGGTCCACCTCCAAGGGCGAGGACACCGTCATCGCCGTCGTCGACACCGGCGTCGACCTCGACCACCCCGACCTCAAGGGCCGGCTCGTGGACGGCTACGACTTCGTCGACGGCGACGACGAGCCCAAGGACCTCAACGGCCACGGCACCCACGTCGCCGGCATCGCCGCCGCCCACACCGACAACGGCATCGACGTCGCGGGCGGCGCGCCCGGCGCCAAGATCATGCCGGTCCGGGTGCTCGGCGCCGACGGCAGCGGCAGCGACCCGAACATCGGCAAGGGCATCGTCTGGGCCGCCGACCACGGCGCCGACGTCATCAACCTCTCCCTCGGCGAGTCCGGCCTGATGGCCCGTCTCCTCAAGGGCGGCATCCTCAACCAGGCCATCACCCACGCCAACGGCAAGGGCGCGGTCGTCGTCGCCGCCGCGGGCAACGACTCCACCGCCCTCCAGCCGTACGAGACCGACACCCCGGTCCTGGTCGTCAACGCGGCCGACCAGAACGGGCGGCCCGCCTCCTTCACCAACTTCGGCGCGCAGAACGCCGTGTCGGCCCCGGGCGTCGACATCCTCTCGACCCTCCCGACCTACACGACGAAGGAGACCCTGAAGAACTCCTCGGGGTACGGGAGGCTGTCCGGGACCTCGATGGCCTCGCCGTACGTCTCCGCCGTCGCCGCGCTCCTGCACCACCAGGGCCTGGACCCGGCCGCGATCATGCGGACGATCCGCGACACGGCCGCCAACCCGGGGCAGCTCCTCAAACTGGGCCTCGGGAACGTCGACGCGGCGGCCGCCGTGAAGGCCGCCGCCGCGAAGAAGTAGCGCGTCAGCCCTCCAGGGCGGTCCGCAGCGCCTCGGCGAACTCCGCCGGGGCGCCCGGCATGCCGAAGCCGTCGCCCAGGAAGCCGCCGTGGTGGCTCGGGAAGATCGCGAGCGGCGTGCCGAGCCGCTCGGCGACGGCGGCCGCCGCACGGGCGCAGAACGTGTCCTCGGACTCCTTGCCCGCGGCGACGACGATCCGGGTCGGCGCGGCGCGCAGGGCCTCGAAGTCGGGGAGGTAGGACGTGCAGCCGCGCATGTTCTGCCCGAGCAGCGGGTCGCCGCGCGAGCCGTCGTCCTCGGCGGGCAGGCCGAACGCGGCCGGGGCGGGGGCGGGCTCCTGGTCCCAGTCCGCCGGGATCTCGCCCTTCCGCATCGTCAGCGCCAGGAACTTGGCCATCGCCGGGCCCCAGCCGTCCCGCAGATAGGTCGCGTGGACGTCCGCGCACATCGCGAGCGCCGCCTCCCGGTCCGGGACGACCTGGGCCGTCGGCGGCTCGTGGGCGACGAGGGTGTGCACCAGGTCGCCGCGCCGGGCCACCAGGGCGAGGGCGTTGACCGCGCCGCCGCTGCTCGCGAAGACGTCCACGGGCCCGGCGCCGAGCGCCTCGATCAGCCGGACCAGGTCGTCGGCGTGCTCCTCGGGGAGCGTCTCGGCCGCGCCGTCGGTGCGCTCGCTGCGGGCCACCCCGCGCGGATCGTACGTCACGACCGTGCGGTCGGCGAAGTGGGAGGCGAGGGTGGCGAAGCCGCTCGCGTCCATGGGGGAACCGATCAGCAGCAGGGGACGCTCGTCGGGGCCGGTGCCGGGGCGCACGTCGTAGCGCAGGGTCGCGCCGACGGCGTCCAGGGTGCGGGTGTCGGTCTCGGCCATGGTGATCTCCTCCGTGGTGTGTCGTTCATGGAGGTAGACGCCCGGACCGACCGAGACTCATCGGAGGCCGCCGAAAAAGATCGGCGAATTTTCTACTCTCCGCACTCGTGGTGGGCCGGGTCGACCACGACCCGGTCCAACAGTCCCCGCAGCACGGCCTGTTCGGCCTCCGTCAGATCGCCGAAGAGCTCGCGCTCGGCCTCGCCCACGGCCGTGTCGATCCGCCCCAGGGCCGCCGCGCCGGCCTCGGTGATCTCCACGATGTGTCGGCGCCGGTCGGCCGGGTCGCGCCGCCGCTCGGCGAGCCCGTCGGCCTCCAACTCGTTGAGGACCGCGACGAGTTGACTGGGGTCGATCTCCATCGCGGCGGCCAGGTCCCGCTGGCTCATCGCCCCGGGCGCGAGCTGCATCAGCGTCATCGCGTTCCTCGGGTGCAGTCCGGCGACGCCCAGGGCGGCGCGGATGCGCGCGCCGGTGAGCTCCCCGCGGAAGGAGAGGAGGAAGCCGAGGCGATCGGTCGGGAGTGCTGCCATGCCGTCCACCGTAACAACAACGCAATTGTGGAGCCGTGTGAATCGTTGTTACTCTTCAACGGTTTTCGCCCCCCGACCGTTGGAGCACCTCCATGTTCATCGCCTATGCCGTCGTCGCGGGCCTGCTCGCCCTCGCCTCCCTCGGCTCCGCCTTCATGGCGTTCACCAAGAACCCGCAGGTCGTCGACAACATGACCAAGGTGGGCGTGACGGAGGGCGCACTGCCGTGGCTCGCGACCGCGAAGGCGGCGGGCGCGCTCGGCCTGCTCGCGGGACTCTTCGCCCCGCTCCTCGGCGAGGCCGCGGCGGTGGGCCTGGTGCTCTACTTCGCCGGCGCCGTCATCTCCCACCTGCGCGTGAAGGACTTCGAGCTGGCGTCGGCAGCGGTGCTCACCCTGATCGCGGCGGCGGCGCTGGTCCTGCGCATAGCCTCCGCCTGACCGCCCGGCCGACCACTCGACCACTCGACCACTCGACCACTCGACCGACGATACGAGACGTATCGTCTTGCAAGACCTCCCGGCGTGCCGTACCGTCATCCCAACGAGACGACACGTCTCGCGTCCGTGTCCCCGACGGCAGGAGGTCGCCCTTGTTCCGTGCCCGATTCGCCGACGTCACCAGGCGCCACGACGACCGGTACGTGCAGCACCGGACCGTGCTCGACCGGGTCTCCCTCACCGTCCGCCCCGGCGAACGCCTCGGCGTCGTCGGCGACAACGGCTCCGGGAAGTCCACCCTCCTCCGGCTCCTCGCCGGCCTGGAGACCCCCGACAACGGCACCGTGACCGTCGACGCCCCCGGCGGCCTCGGCCACCTCGCCCAGACCCTCGACCTCCCCGCGGACGCGACCGTCGGCGACGCCGTCGACCACGCGCTCGCGGAGGTACGGGACCTGGAGCGGGCGATCCGTACGGCCGAGGCCGAACTCGCCGTCACCGGCGACCTCACCGGATACGCCGGGCTGCTCGCCGCCTACGAGGCCCGGGGCGGCGCCGGGGCCGACCGGCGCGTCGAGACCACCCTGCGGCGGCTCGGCGAGCCGGGGCCGCTCGACCGCGACCGGCCGCTCGGGACGCTCTCCGGCGGACAGCGCTCCCGGCTCGCCCTCGCCGCCGTCCTCGCCGCCGAACCCGAACTGCTGCTGCTCGACGAGCCGACCAACGACCTCGACGACGAGGCCGTGACCTGGCTGGAGGAGCGGCTGCGTGCCCACCGGGGCACGGTCGTGGCCGTCTCCCACGACCGGACCTTCCTCGACCGGGTCGCCACCGCCGTCCTGGAGGTCGACGAGGACCGCCACACCGTGCGGCGGTACGGCGACGGCTACCACGGCTACCTCGCCGGACGCGCCGCCGAACGGGCCCGCAGACAGCGGGAGTACGAGGAGTGGAAGGCCGAACTCGCCCGCCAACGGGCCCTCGCCGACACGAACATCGACCGCTTCTCCGCGATCCCCCGCAAGGCCCCGGCCGCCTTCAGCGGGGCGGGCGCCTTCCGGGCCCGGTCACGGGCGCACGGCGCGATGAGCCGCATCCGCTCCGCCCGCGAGAAACTCGCCCGGCTCACCGACGCGCCCGTCCCGCCACCGCCGGAGCCTCTGCGCTTCCGCGCGGACCTGGTGGGCGAGGGCGCGGTGGTCGACCTGACCGGGATACGCGTCGACGGCCGGCTCCACCTCGACGCCCTCCACCTCGACCCGGGCGAACGGCTCCTCGTGACCGGCCCCAACGGCGCCGGCAAGACCACCCTCCTCCGGGTCCTGGCGGGCGAGCTCGCCCCGGACGCGGGCACGGTGACCGTACCCGCCCGGGTGGGCCTGCTCCGGCAGGACATGGCCCCGCCCACCGACCCCCGTACGGTGAGCGAGGCCTTCGGCGAGGAGCGCGCGGAGGAGTTGCTCTCCCTCGGGCTCTTCGCCGCCCGGGACCTGACGGTCCCGGTGTACCGACTGTCGGCCGGCCAGCGCCGCAGGCTGGAGCTGGCGCGGCTCGTGACCGCGCCGGCCGACCTGCTGCTCCTGGACGAGCCGACCAACCATCTGGCGCCGGGCCTGGTGGAGGAACTGGAGGCCGCGCTGGCGGCCTACCGGGGGACGCTGGTGATCGTCAGCCACGACCGCCGCCTCCGAGGAGGCTTCCGCGGCCGCACCCTCGAACTACCCCCGCCCGCCGTTGTGGGCCCGCCGCCCGCCGTTGTGGGCAATCGTTCCGCCACGGAACGGCGCCCATAGCGGCGCCCGAGCTCCCCGCGCCTGAACCCGCACCCCGTGTGCGCCGCGGCGGTGGTGCGGGTCAAGGCGCGGAAGCCTGGGCCCGGCTGGGGGGGCGGCGAAGGGCACCGCCCAGCCAGGCGCGGGTCACACGGAGGCGGGGCGACGCCCAGCCCGGCGCGGGTCACCCGGTGGGGGGCGACGCCTCGCCGGGTGGGAGGTGCTACTCGTCGCCCTCCAGGTCGCCCTCCGTCTCCAGGAACACCTGGCGGAGGGCCGCCAGCGTCTCCGGATCCGGCTTCTCCCACATCCCGCGCGACTCGGCTTCGAGGAGCCGCTCCGCGATGCCGTGCAGGGCCCACGGGTTGGCCTCCTTCAGGAAGGCCTGGTTCGTCTCGTCGAGGACGTACTCCTGGGTGAGCTTGTCGTACATCCAGTCGGCCACGACACCGGTCGTCGCGTCGTACCCGAAGAGGTAGTCGACGGTCGCCGCCAGCTCGAACGCGCCCTTGTAGCCGTGGCGGCGCATCGCCTCGATCCAGCGCGGGTTGACCACCCGCGCCCGGAAGACCCGCGAGGTCTCCTCGACGAGCGTGCGGGTGCGGACGGTCTCCGGGCGGGTCGAGTCGCCGATGTACGCCTCGGGGGCCGTGCCCGTGAGCGCGCGGACGGTCGCGACCATGCCGCCGTGGTACTGGAAGTAGTCGTCGGAGTCCGCGATGTCGTGCTCGCGGGTGTCCGTGTTCTTCGCTGCGACGGCGATCCGCTTGTACGCGGTCTCCATCTCCTCCCGGGCCGGGCGGCCTTCGAGGCCCCGGCCGTAGGCATAGCCGCCCCACACCGTGTAGACCTCCGCGAGGTCGGCGTCCGTGCGCCAGTCGCGGCTGTCGATCAGCTGGAGGATGCCCGCGCCGTACGTGCCGGGCCGGGAGCCGAAGATGCGGGTGGTGGCGCGCCGCTCGTCGCCGTGCTCGGCGAGGTCGGCCTGCGCGTGCGCCCGTACGTAGTTGTCCTCGGCCGACTCGCCCTCCAGGCCCGCGACGAGCCGTACCGCGTCGTCGAGGAGTCCGATGACGTGCGGGAACGCGTCCCGGAAGAAGCCCGAGATGCGCAGCGTCACGTCGATGCGCGGGCGGCCGAGCTCGGCGAGCGGGATCGGCTCCAGGCCGTTCACGCGGCGCGAGGCCTCGTCCCACAGGGGGCGGACGCCGAGCAGGGCGAGCGCCTCGGCGACGTCGTCGCCGGCGGTGCGCATCGCGCTCGTACCCCAGAGGGAGAGGCCGACGGAGGTCGGCCACTCGCCGTTGTCGTCGCGGTAGCGCGTGAGCAGCGAGTCCGCGAGCGCCTGGCCCGTCTCCCACGCGAGGCGCGACGGTACGGCCTTCGGGTCGACCGAGTAGAAGTTGCGGCCGGTCGGCAGGACGTTGACCAGGCCACGGAGCGGGGAGCCGGACGGACCGGCCGGGACGAAGCCGCCGTTGAGCGCGTGCACGGCGTGCGCGAGCTCGTCGGTGGTGGCGGCGAGGCGCGGCACGACCTGCTCGCAGGCGAAGCGGAGGACCGCCTGGACCTCCGGGCCGTACGACGTGGGGATCGCCGCCACGTCCCAGTCCGCCGCCTCCATCGCCTCCACCAGCTCGCGGGCCTTCGCCTCCGCCTCGTCGGCGGTGGTGCGGGTCGCGGCCGACTCGTCCAGGCCCAGCGCCTCGCGCAGACCGGGAAGCGCCTGCGTACCGCCCCAGATCTGGCGGGCGCGGAGGATCGAGAGGACCAGGTTGACCCGGGCCTCCCCCTCCGGCGCACCGCCCAGGACGTGCAGACCGTCCCTGATCTGGGCGTCCTTGACCTCGCACAGCCAGCCGTCGACGTGCAGCAGGAAGTCGTCGAAGCCGTCGTCCTCCGGACGCTCCTCGAGACCGAGGTCGTGGTCGAGCTTGGCGGCCTGGATCAGGGTCCAGATCTGGGCGCGGATCGCCGGGAGCTTCGCCGGGTCCATCGAGCTGATCTGCGCGTACTCGTCGAGCAGTTGCTCCAGCCGCGCGATGTCGCCGTACGAGTCGGCGCGGGCCATCGGCGGCACCAGGTGGTCGACGAGCGTCGCGTGGACGCGCCGCTTCGCCTGGGTGCCCTCGCCCGGGTCGTTGACGAGGAACGGGTAGATCAGCGGGATGTCGCCGAGGGCCGCGTCGGGGCCGCAGGCGGCGGACAGGCCGGCGTTCTTGCCGGGCAGCCACTCCAGGTTGCCGTGCTTGCCCAGGTGGACCATGGCGTCGGCGCCGAAGCCGCCGTCCTCGGTGCGGGCGGCGATCCAGCGGTAGGCGGCCAGGTAGTGGTGGGACGGCGGGAGGTCGGGGTCGTGGTAGATCGCGATCGGGTTCTCGCCGAAGCCGCGCGGCGGCTGGATGAGGACCAGGAGGTTCCCGCGCCGCAGGGCGGCGAGGACGATGTCGCCCTCCGGGTTGCGGGAGCGGTCGAGGAACATCTCGCCGGGCGCCGGGCCCCAGTGCTCCTCCACCTGCTCGCGGAGCTCGGCGGGCAGGGTGGCGTACCAGCGCTTGTAGTCGGCGGCCGGGATGCGGACCGGGTTCTTCGCGAGCTGCTCCTCGGTCAGCCAGTCCTGGTCGTGGCCGCCGGCCTCGATGAGGGCGTAGATCAGCTCGTCGCCGTCGCCGGAGACGATGCCGGGGAGCTCGGCCTCGGGCCCGAAGTCGTATCCCTCGGCGATGAGCCGCCGCAGCAGGGCGACGGCGGAGGCGGGGGTGTCGAGGCCGACCGCGTTGCCGATGCGGGAGTGCTTCGTCGGGTACGCGGAGAGGACGAGCGCCAGCTTCTTCTCGGCGTTCGGGATGTGACGGAGCCGGGCGTGCCGGACGGCGATCCCGGCGACGCGGGCCGCGCGCTCGGCGTCGGCGACGTACGCGGGCAGGCCGTCCTCGTCGATCTCCTTGAAGGAGAAGGGGACCGTGATGAGCCGGCCGTCGAACTCGGGCACGGCGACCTGGCTGGCGGCGTCGAGCGGGGACAGGCCCTCGTCGTTCTCCTCCCAAGCCGACCGCGAACCCGTCAGGCACAGGGCCTGGAGGATCGGCACGTCGAGCGCGGCGAGCGCGCCCGCGTCCCAGGCCTCCTCGTCACCGCCGGCCTGCGCCTCGGCGGGCTTGGTGCCACCGGCCGCGAGGACGGTCGTGACGATCGCGTCGGCTCCGCGCAGTACGGAGATCAGCTCGGCCTCGGGGGCGCGCAGGGACGCCACGTACAGCGGGAGGGCGCGGGCCCCGGCGTCCTCGATCGCGCCGCACAGGGCGTCGACGAAGGCGGTGTTCCCGCTCATGTGGTGGGCGCGGTAGTAGAGCACGGCGACGGTCGGGCCGGTCACGTCGGCCTTGGGCGTCCGCTCCAGCGGGCCCCAGGTGGGGGCGGCGGCCGGGGCCTCGAAGCCGTGGCCGGTGAGCAGGACGGTGTCGGAGAGGAAGCGGGCCAGCTGCTCCAGGTTGGCCGGGCCGCCGTGCGCCAGATAGGCGTGCGCCTCGGTGGCGACGCCGACGGGGACGGTGGAGGCCTCCATGAGCTGGGCGTCGGGGGCCTGTTCGCCGCTGAGCACGACGACCGGCTTTCCGGCGGCGAGGACCGCGTCGAGGCCCTCCTGCCAGGAGCGGACGCCGCCGAGGAGCCGTACGACGACCAGGTCGACGCCGTCGAGCAGGGCGGGGAGGTCGGCGAGCGGGAGCCGGGAGGGGTTGGCGAAGCGGTACTCCACCGGCCCTCCGGCCGCACGGGCGCTGAGCAGGTCGGTGTCGGAGTGCGACAGCAGCAGGAGCATGGCGAGCTCAGGCCTTCCTCGGGGTTGTCCGCGCCCCGGGTGGTCGTGTGGGTTGGGGCCTCCCCTCGCTCGAGCGAAGCCGAGAGCTTGGGGAAGGGAGTTCCTGACTCACCCGTGCCGTGGCTGGTACGGGCTCACAGTGGCGGGACCGCGCCGGATTCTCACCGGGCTTCCTCCCCGGGGTCCTGGGACCCCATGCCGATCTGCATCCTAGATCGTGGCGTGGGCGGGCCCCAGGGAGCGGGGACGTCGACCGGGTCACACGGCCGTGACCGACGACGGGGCCGGCCGGGCCGCACGGCCGTGACCGACGGCATCGTCGACCGGGCCGCACCCGGTGGGCAGGCCCGGAGCCGACCGGGCCGCACCCGGTGGCCGGCGGCATCGTCGGCCGGGGCGCACCCGGCGACCGGCTCCGGAGTCGGCCGGATCACACCCGGTGGTCAGCCGGTTCCCCGTGGGTATGCTCGCCGCCATGCCGCCCACCCCACCCCCGACGCCCGAACCGGGCGAAGCTCGCGTACGGGACCGTGGCGACGCCTGCCCCGGGGCGCTGCGCCTGCACCCCGCCGACGACGGACGCCTGGCCCGACTGCGCCTGCCCGCAGGGCTCCTGACGGCCAGTCAGGCGGAAGCGCTCGCGGCCGCCGCCGAGACCCTGGGCGACGGACGGATCAGCGTCACCTCGCGCGGCAACGCCGAGCTGCGCGGCCTCGGCGACGACTGCGGGGCCGGGCTCGCCGCGCTCCTCTCCGACGCCGGCCTGCTGCCCTCCCCCACCCACGAGCGCGTCCGCAACATCGTGGCCTCGCCCGGCGCGGGACTCGACGAATTCGGGTACGCGGACGTGCAGTTGTGGGCGCGCGCACTGGACACCGCACTCTGTGCCGAGCCCCGGGCGGCGTCCCTTTCGGGACGGTTCCTGTTCGTCCTGGACGACGGGCGCGGGGACGTCGCCGGGCTCGGCGGCGATGTGAGCTTGATCGCAGGACCGGACGGGTCCGTCCTGCTGCGGCTCGGCTCACGGGTCTTCCGGCTCGCCGCCGCCGACGCGGTCCGCGCCGCCCTCTCCGCCGCCCTCGCGTTCCTCGACGCCGCCGAGGCCGCCGGGAACGGGGCCTGGCGGCCCCGCGAGCTGCCCGAGGAGCACGTGCCCGACTGGGCCGGGGCCCTCGCGCGGGCCGGGATCACGGCGGAGCCCGTATCCCCACCCGTACCGCCGCTTCCCGTGTGCCCGCCCCCCGCGCCCGGACCGCTCG
>NZ_MWIG01000426.1:0-5031 GCF_002156145.1 Streptomyces sp. NRRL B-24572
GCGAGCGGGTCGCGATCATCGGCGCGGGCGGCATCGGCTTCGACGTCGCCGAGTTCCTCACGGACGGCGGCGAGGGCGCGAGCCAGGACCCCGAGACGTACTTCCGCCAGTGGGGCGTCGACACCTCGTACGAGAACCGCGGCGGACTGCGCGCGCCCGAGCGGAACGCCCCGCCGCGCCAGGTCCACCTGCTCCAGCGCAAGACCTCCAAGGTCGGCGCCGGCCTCGGCAAGACGACCGGCTGGATCCACCGCACCGAGCTCAAGCACCGGGGCGTGACCATGGTGGCGGGCGTGACGTACGAGCGGATCGACGACGCGGGCCTGCACGTCACGATCGACGGCGAGGCGCAGCTGCTGCCGGTCGACACGGTCGTGCTCTGCTCCGGGCAGGAGCCCCGGCGCGACCTGTACGAGGAGCTGGTCGCCGCCGGCCGCTCGGCGCACCTGATCGGCGGTGCGGACGTCGCCGCCGCCATCACCGAGCTGGTCGGCCAGACGGGCGGCACCTCCTACCGGCACGTCGTCGCCACCCGCGACCACCACGTCGACCCGGGCGCGCACTTCGCCCCGGCCGGCGAGGAGCCGGACTACGTGTCCTCCTGGCCGGTGCACTGCGTGGCCGGGACGGAGGGCGTCGGCTTCCACCCGAACTTCGCGCCCGCCGTCGCCAGCGGGGCGATCGACGCCGTCTTCGACAAGGGCGCGTACTCCGCGGCGTACAGCGGCTTCGAGGGGCGCGACGAGAACGGCCGGACGCTCGCGGAGTGGCTGCACGAGCGCGACGTCACCGAGGTCGACGTGGTCGGCATCGCGACCGACCACTGCGTCCGGGCGACGGCCCTGGACGCGGCGCGGGAGGGCTTCCGGACCCACGTCCTGCTGGAGCTGACGGCCGGCGTGGCCAAGGAGACCACGGACCGGGCCCTGGAGGAGCTCCGGACGGCGGGCGTGGAGCTGACGGGCAAGCCGGTGGTGGCCTGAGGTCCGAGGCCCGTGCGGCCGGCTCCTTCGGGAAGCGGCCTGAGGCCTACGCCGCCGGTTCCTTCGGGAGGGAGCCCGCCGGGTGCCAGAGTTCCTGGGCGGCGCCCGGTGTGGATCTCCACAGGAGGCCCTCCGGGTGGTGCAGGACCGCGGTGATCTCGTCCGGGGTGGGCGGCTCGCTGTTGCCGCGGAGGTAGACCGCCCTCAGCCCCAGGTTCCGCAGCCGGGTCAGGGCGCGGGCTCGGTTGGCGGCGTGGACCAGGAAGCGGACGGTGGCGCCGTCGCCGGCCGGGCTGGGGAGCCCTATGGCGACGACCACACTGCCTCCCGGCAGCTTGCAGAACCCTCCGTTGGGCATAGCGGAACCACTCCCCCGTGGATCAGATGTCAATAAGACTTGTGTCAGACGCACCTAAACACGATCGGCCGCCGCCCGCTAGAGGGCGACGGCCGATCATGGTTTGACCTGCGGTTTTACCGATTACTTGGTCGAGGGGCCGACCGTGACCGTGATCGTCTGGCCGTCCTTCGGCTCCTTGACGACCTGGATCTTGGTGTTGGTGTCAGTTACCTGGACACCGGCGAGCGGGTTCTCGGCGAACCAGTAGACGCCCTTGCGGTCGTCGAAGGTCGGGTTGCCGGCCTGCGACGGGACCCAGGTGGCGGCGTCCTTGAGGTGCAGCTGGAAGCCGTCCGTGCGGGAGATGCTGAACGGCGAGTCGTACGCCTGGATGCGGTTGCGCATCAGCGAGCCGTCGGACCACTTCAGCGGGCTCGGGTGCGAGTCGATCGGGAGGACCCGACCCACGCCCGGGTGCTCGGAGGTGTTGTTGTCCTTCTGGGACAGGTCCCACTTCCAGATGAGCAGACCGTTCTGGTACGGGTAGTGCTCGACCCAGCCGTCCTTGTCACCCGTGAAACCGAAGTTGTACGGGCCGACCTTGAGGGTCTTGTCGTACGAGACGTACTGGCGGTTCTCCGCGATGTAGTACTGCTCGTACTCCTTCGTGAAGCCCTTGCCGATCCGCGAGAAGCCCTTGGCGACCCAGCCGTTGTCGCCGTTCTCGGCGCCGTCGGCGAAGACGGAGGCACCGTCGGCGGTCAGGTTGATGGCGTCGGCCGTGAAGCCCTTGCCGCCCGCGCCGCCGTCCGTCTGGTAGCGGAAGCGGAGGTCGAACTTCTTGCCCGCGTACGCGCCCAGGTCGTAGACGAGCTTCTTGTGCGTGTCGGAGACACCGGTCAGGCCCGGGGCGCCGGAGGCGTCCTTCGGGATGGCCACGCCGTCGGCGGTGCCGTTCAGGGCCGTCCAGTTGGCGCCGCCGTCGGTCGACACCTCGGCGTAGAGGTAGTCGTACTCGGCCTCGATGTCGTACCAGCCCTGGAGCTCCAGGGAGGCCGACGACTTGCCCGTGAGGTCGACGGAACGGGTCAGGGTGTTCTTGAGGTCGTCACCCATGTTGCTCCACCACTGCGAGGCACCCTCGGCGGGGGCCACGACGTCGGTGGGGACGACCTTCTTCGGCAGCTCGACGACGAGCGCCTGGGGGTTCTTGGTGTTGTACTCCGAGACGCCCAGCTTGTGGGTCGTCTTGGTGGCGCGCTGCCAGTCGTTGACCTTGGCGTAGTTCAGCCAGCCGAGCTGGAGCTTGTCCCAGGCGGTCATGTCGCCGGGCAGGTCGCCGATGGAGTCCTTGCCCTGGCCGAGCCAGGAACCGGACGACATCAGGGTCCAGAAGCCGGTGGAGTTCTCGCCGCCGCCGGAGGTGTCGTAGTGGTCCGGCAGACCGAGGTCGTGGCCGTACTCGTGGGCGAAGACGCCGAGGCCGCCGTTCTCCGGCTGCATCGTGTAGTCGCCGACCCAGATGCCGGTGTCACCGATCTGGGTGCCGCCGGCCTTGTTGTTCTCCGGGCCGGTCTTGCCCGCGTTGGTGCCGTAGGCGTACCAGCGGTGCGCCCACAGGGCGTCGTGGCCCTGCACGCCGCCGCCGGCCGACTCGTCCTCGCCCGCGTGGACGATCTGGAAGTGGTCGATGTAGCCGTCGGGCTCGTTGAAGTTGCCGTCGCCGTCGAAGTCGTAACGGTCCCACTGGTCGTACCCGGCCAGCTGGGCCTTGATCTCGGCGTCGGTCTTGCCCTTGGCCTTCTGGTCGGCGGCCCAGGCGTTGACACCGTCGCGGACGGTGTCCCAGACGTTGGCACAGTTCTTCTGGCCGCAGTAGTTCGAGCCGTAACGGGCCTCGTTGTACGGGACCTTGACCCAGTCGGAGACCGTGCCGTCGACCGAGTAACGGCCGGACGAGGTCCGCTCGTAGAAGGTCTTCATGGAGTGCTTCGGCGTGCCGTCGGCGTTCTTGCCGGTGCCGAAGTACAGGTCCTGGAAGTGCTGCTGGTTGTAGTCCGCCTGCCAGGCCGTGGAGTTGTCCTTCGCACGGTCGGGCTGGGCTATGGAGTTGTGCAGCGGGCCGGGCGTGCCGCCGTACTTCGGCTTGAGGTCCGGCGTGTCGTCGTCCTTGCGGTCGATCATGGTGGTGTTGTCCACCTGGTCGCCGAACTCGACGAGGATCGTGAAGATCTTGTCGGTCTTCTCGCGGCCGAGCTCGACGTACTTCTTGTTGTCGAGCTTGACGACCTTGGAACCGCCCCGATTCTGGACCGTGGCCTCGCCGTTCAGCACCTGCTCCAGGGCGGCCTTGCGCTGGAGCTCCTGCTGCTCGCTGAACGGACCCGGCAGGTCGTGGTCGACCGCCGTCTTGTCGACGGTCTGGATGCCCGCGGCCGGCGTCGCGTTGCCGTTGTTGTCGGCCCAGGCGGTGGTGAAGGTCGAGGCGGTGGCGGCGGTGGCCGCGAGCGCCACGACGACTGCGGACGCTCTGATCGCCCGTCGTCTGTTGGTCACTTGATGTTGTCCTCCCCGGCGCCCGCGCTCTCGGACCGAAGGTGGGGTGTCCGTCCGGCGGGGTCGCGCGTCACAAGTGACGACATTCGACCGGAGTGCAACGAGAAAAGACAGATCTTGACTTGAACGGGTCAATTGCACTATGCGGGTGCGAGTTTCCGATAATCGAACACCAAGCGGGCGCATCGTGAAGGGAGATGGGCGGTTTCGTGACCCCGTGCGCCCCCTGTGCACCGGCATCATGAGTTAGGTCACGCTTACCTGTCACACCGTCCGGGCATCCACCGTCGTAGAGTCGAACCGCGAAGTCCCGAGGGGTGGTACCCGTCATGCAGCGTCCGAACGCCGCACAACTCACCTACGGTTCGGCCACCGTCGTCCTCACGACCGTTGCCCTGCTGCTGCTCTCCGGCACGACGACGCCCCTGGGCATCACGGTGATCTGCGCCGCCGGCCTGCTGCTCGGCGTCCTCGTGGCGGTGACGATGCCGGTGCGCGAGCGGCCCGTCAACACCCCCGTGGACGAAGAGATCCGGGTGTCGGCCGAGCGCGTGGGCGCGGGGGCCGATACCCGGATCGGTTCGTGACGCTTCGTCCCTTGTCGCCCCTCACTGAGGGACGGTGACGACCACCGTCTTCGCCGCCTTGTCGTGCAGACCCTGCTTGTACGGCTTGTCGACCATGATCAGGATCAGTAGGAGCAGCGGCCACAGGCAGGCGCAGCAGACCAGCGCGGGCAGCCAGAGCACGACGGCGCGCAGCAGCGACTGGCTCATCGGGGGCGTCGTCCCGTCGTTGAGCATCGCGACCCGCAGCTTCATCAGCCTCTTGCCGAGGGTCTGGCCGTTCTTGGCCGTCAGCACGGTGTCGTACGCGATGTACGCGACGATCGTGATGAGCTGGAAGACCAGCTGGCTGCCACCGTTGAGGCTGTTGACCGTGTTGTCGAAGCCGTCGCCGTTCCGGGTCGCCCGGTCGTAGATGTCGAACGGGATGCCGATGATCGCGAGCGGCACCGCGATGATCACCCAGTCGACGAGCCGCGCGAGGATCCGGCGTCCGGTATCCGCGAGCGGCGGCATCCCGGAGAGCGGATCGGTCCCGCCGTAACCGCCGCCGTAGGGACTGCCGTACGGGGGCGGGGGCGGCGGC
>NZ_MWIG01000427.1:0-6648 GCF_002156145.1 Streptomyces sp. NRRL B-24572
GGCGGTGGAGGGGCCGGGACCACCGCCGGGCGCGGCCGTCGGAGCCGTACCGGATCCCGTACCGGATCCCGCTCCCGTACCGGATCCCGTACCCGTGTCCGTACGAGAAGACCCGGAGGCCCTGGGGGACTTGGACACCCCGGACACCCCAGGCGTCCCGGAAGGGCCGGGAGAGCCCCCGCTCCCGCCCGCAGAGGGCGCCCCGGGCGCCCCGGAAGACGCCCCGGGGCCCGCAGGCGACGGGGACGACGTACTCGACGTCGTCCCGCTCTCCGAGGGCTCCAGGGGGACCAGCCTGACCACACCCGAGGGGCCGGTCGCGCCATTGGGCGAGGGGACGGCGCCGACCGCCGCGTACCCCTCGCCGTCTCCTCCGCCACCGCACGCGGTCAGCGCCCCACCGAGGCAGAGCGCCACCGCCACGAGTCCCGGCTTCCTACGCCTCATGCGTCCCAGTCTGGCTGACGAGCCGTCAACAGACCGGGGTTTCGCGGAAGTCAGTCGGAGATGAGGCCCTCGCGCAGCTGGGCGAGGGTGCGGGTGAGGAGCCGCGAGACGTGCATCTGGGAGATGCCGACCTCCTCGCCGATCTGCGACTGCGTCATGTTCGCGAAGAAGCGGAGCATGATGATCTGCCGCTCCCGGGGCGGCAGTTTGGCGAGGAGCGGCTTGAGCGACTCGCGGTACTCGACGCCTTCGAGGGCCGTGTCCTCGTAGCCGAGGCGGTCCGCGAGGGAGCCCTCGCCGCCGTCGTCCTCGGGCGAGGGGGAGTCGAGCGAGGAGGCGGTGTAGGCGTTGCCGACGGCGAGGCCGTCGACGACGTCCTCCTCGGACACCCCGAGCACGGCGGCGAGTTCGGGGACGGTGGGGGAGCGGTCGAGCTTCTGGGCGAGCTCGTCGCTGGCCTTGGTGAGGGCGAGGCGCAGCTCCTGGAGCCGGCGCGGGACGCGGACCGACCAGGAGGTGTCGCGGAAGAAGCGCTTGATCTCGCCGACGACGGTCGGCATCGCGAACGTCGGGAACTCCACGCCCCGTTCGCAGTCGAAGCGGTCGATCGCCTTGATCAGGCCGATGGTGCCGACCTGGACGATGTCCTCCATCGGCTCGTTGCGGGAGCGGAAGCGGGCCGCCGCGTACCGCACGAGGGGGAGGTTGAGCTCGATGAGGGTGTCGCGGACGTAGGTCCGCTCCGGGCTGTCGGCGGCGGCGCCTTCGGCGTCGAGGGCGCGCAGCCGCAGGAACAGGGAGCGGGAGAGGGTGCGGGTGTCGAGGGCTCCGGGCGTGACCGTCATCGGCGGCGGCGCGGTCTCCGCGGTCTCCGTGCTGTCGGTCGCGGTCGGCGCCGTCGTCTGCGTGGGCACGGGAACGGGCGTGAGCGTGAGCACCTTCGAGCTGCCCAGTTCTGTGGACATGCCACCCCCTTGAGGTCGCGGACGGTCGCGGTGGCCGCGACCATCTGAGGAACGCAGCCTCCACCTGAATACCGGCGGCGGGGCTGCGGCAAACTCGGTTCCAGCAGAATGTCACATGTCGGCAACACGCTGTAGTGACTTGTCGACACGGAGAGCTTGCATTTCCGCAGGAAACAAGGGGTGTACGGCATTTGGGGCGTCGGAGAACTGCTCCGAACCGGTCTACCCGTTCCGGTTACGCCTCGATCCTGTTTGCGGATCTCAAGCGGGCGAAGCTGCGGGCGAGGAGCCTTGACACGTGCATCTGGGAGACGCCGAGCTCCTGACTGATCTGAGACTGGGTCAAGTTGCTGTAGTAGCGCAGCATCAGGATCCGCTGCTCCCGTTCGGGCAGCTGGACGAGCAGGTGGCGGACGAGGTCGCGGTGCTCGACGCCGGCCAGGGCGGGGTCCTCGTAGCCGAGCCGGTCGAGCAGACCGGGCAGCCCGTCGCCCTCCTGCGCGGCCTCCAGGGAGGTGGCGTGGTACGAGCGGCCGGCCTCGATGCAGGCGAGCACCTCGTCCTCGCCGATCCGCAGCCGCTCGGCGATCTCCGCGGTCGTGGGGGAGCGGCCGTGAGCGGTCGTCAGGTCCTCGGTGGCGCCGTTCACCTGGACCCAGAGCTCGTGCAGCCGGCGCGGCACGTGCACGGTCCGGACGTTGTCGCGGAAGTACCGCTTGATCTCTCCGACGACGGTCGGCATCGCGAAGGTGGGGAACTGGACGCCGCGGTCGGGGTCGAAGCGGTCGATGGCGTTGATCAGGCCGATGGTGCCGACCTGGACGACGTCCTCCATCGGCTCGTTGCGGGAGCGGAAGCGGGCCGCCGCGTACCGCACGAGCGGCAGGTTGGCCTCGATGAGGGCCCCGCGCACCCGGTGGTGCTCGGGGGTGCCGGGCTCCAGGTCCTTGAGCTGCCCGAAGAGCACCTGGGTGAGGGCGCGGGTGTCGGCGCCGCGGCTGCTCTGGGGCCGGGGGCGCGGGGTGTCCACGGCTCCGCCCGCCTCGTGCTGGGGCGGGACCTGAGGTGCTGTACTGGCCGGCACGTTCACGCCACCCCTTTGGCTGGTCTTGCTGGTCGACTGGGTAACTCGGTCACTGGGTCAACTACGGTCAACTCATCCGTCAAAAGCGGTCATAGCATCACAAGACATGTCCACTGTGTGCAAGCACCGCATAGGCACGTGTTGAGGGCATGTTGGCGGAAAAAGGGGAGGTCACGCACGGAAAAGGCCCCCCGCCGCGACGGCAGGGGGCCCCGGTACGAGCGAGGACTAGAAGGCGTAGTCCGCGATGACCCAGGTGGCGAACTCGCGCCACTGGGCGACGCCCGCCTGGTGCGCCGGGTGGTCGAGGTAGCGCTGGAGCGCGTCCGTGTCCTCGACGGCCGAGTTGATGGCGAAGTCGTACGCGATCGGCCGGTCCGTGATGTTCCAGTCGCACTCCCAGAACTTCAGCTCCGGGATCTGCCCGCCGAGCGCGCGGAACGCCTCGACACCGGCGACCACGCGCGGTTCGTCGCGCGCGACGCCGTCGTTGAGCTTGAAGAGGACCAGGTGGCGGATCACGGAGAGCTCCTAGTTGATGAGTTCGGTCATGAACTGACCGACTCCCTGGGCGGCGCTGGAAATGCCCTCGAACCCTACCTGCACCAGATCGGCCGCCCGGGCCGGGGAGGTGACGATCGTGTACACGATAAAGACCATGACCGCGTACAGCGCGACCTTCTTCGCCTGCGCCACTGCCCCGCCCTCCCCAGTTCCCCCGCCCGTACGACCGCGCCACTCTAACCGAGCCCTTATGGACCAAGGGCCCTGCGATCCGGGCCTTTCGCCGCCACACGGAAGGGTGACGGGCGAGCAGTATGGATGTCGAGCCCGGCGGATCTGGCAGGAATCGGCGGGGCTCGAAGGAACCGGCCCGCACTGCGGGGTCCGTGCCGCGGGCTTCCCCCCTGAACGCGGCGCAGGACTTGCCGGACCGGTTCTCGTCGGGGGGAGCGGCTTGTCCCCCCGATGCCGTTCCCCCCGTCCTGCGTGAGAAGGCCCCGACCGTGCGACGAGCGCGGACCGGGGCCTTTCGCGTACGAGTTCCGTACGGGTCCCGTACGAGTTCCGTACGGAGGGGAGATACGCCGAAGGGTCCGACGCCTGATGCGTCGGACCCTTCGATCGAAGCGGTAGCGGAGGGATTTGAACCCTCGGTGACTTGCGCCACACTCGCTTTCGAGGCGAGCTCCTTCGGCCGCTCGGACACGCTACCGAGAGAGAGCTTAGCCCAAAGTTCCGCTGCGATGAAATCCGTATCCCCTCGCAGGTCAGCGGGTGCGGAAGAAGGCCGTCAACTGGGCCGCGCACTCCTCGCCGAGGACGCCCTGGATCACCTCGGGGCGGTGGTTGAGCCGACGGTCCCGTACGAGGTCCCAGAGCGAACCGGTCGCACCCGCCTTCTCGTCGAGCGCCCCGAACACCACCCGCTCGACGCGCGACTGGACGAGCGCGCCCGCGCACATCACGCACGGCTCCAGGGTCACGACCAGCGTGCAGCCCGTCAGCCGCCACTCGCCGGTCGCCGCGGCGGCCCGGCGCAGGGCGAGCACCTCGGCGTGCGCGGTGGGGTCGCCGGTGGCCTCCCGCTCGTTGTGCGCGCGGGCGATCACCGCGCCGTCCGGGCCGAGCACGACCGCGCCGACCGGTACGTCACCGGCCGGCGCGGCCGCATCGGCCTCGGCGATGGCGAGCCGCATGGCCTCCCGCCAGGGGTCCCGCACGGGGTCGGGCGCCGCGTCCGAGTCGGGGCCCGCCACAGCGTCCGGTACGGCGTCCGATTCGGGGTTCCGTACGGCGTCCGGGCCGGCGTCCCGTACGGGGTCGGGAACGGCGCCCGGTGTCGTGCCGGCCGGCCGCTCGGGAACAGGTACCGCGGAGATCACTAGCGAACGGCCTCCAGGACCTCGGCGGCGCCCAGCGCGTCCGCGATCTCCGCGAGCGCGTCGCTGTCGAGGGCCAGCAGGTCCTCCGCCGACATCCCGAGGTCCGCCAGGATCAGCCGGTCGCCCACCGGGGCGGCCGGGACGGCCTCGGCGGCGACGGAGCCCGCCTCGTCGTCCTCGTCGGCGTCGAGCGGCTCCCCGTCCTCGGTGCCGTCCAGGTCCAGGTCGTCGAGGTCGTCGACCAGGTCGTCCAGGTCGTCACCGAGGAGCTCCCGGGTGAGCATCTCCCCGTACGAGGAACGGGCGGCGGCGGCCCCGTCCGAGACGTAGATGCGAGGGTCTTCCTCACCCTCGATCCGGACGATCCCGAACCACGCGTCCTCCTGCTCGATGAAGACGATCACCGTGTCGTCGTCCGAGGCCTCACGGGCGAGCTCGGCCAGATCCGACAGGGTCTCCACGTCGTCGAGCTCCGTGTCGCTCGCTTCCCACCCGTCTTCGGTGCGCGCGAGCAGTGCGGCGAAGTACACCTGACTCTCTCCCACTGATCAGAGGTGTGACGTTCCGGCGGCGCGAGCCTGATGCCCCGCCCAATCGGCATCGTGACAGATACGACGCCGTCTGGAGAGGTCTTCGGCTCTTGCGTCGTGCATCAGTCTGAACGACCCCGCGATCGGGTGGGCGTGCGACCCCGGCGCACGGAGGGGGCGCACAACGGATCATCCGCCCGGTGCGCCGAACATCACCAGCGGAAGGTCCGCATGCGCATCGCCTGGCGCATCCGGGCGGCCCGGGCGCGTCGCGGCTGCACCCGTTCGCGCAGCGCCTTGGCCTCGTTCAGCTCGCGGAGGAACTGGGCGCGGCGCCTGCGGCGCTCCGCGTCCGTCTCCGGTCCCGCCGGCGTCCGGGCCGCCCCCTCGGCGGCTCCCTCGGCCGGTTCTTCCAGGTCGGGCATGGGCCACATCACCCCATCACTGGGTCCCTGTGCCCCCACTTTCCCCCAGCGCCATGGGTCGACGCCAGTGCGCGGCGGGCTACTGTTGAGTCATGCGTCTCCACGTCGTCGACCACCCCCTGGTCGCCCACAAGCTCACCACCCTGCGCGACAAGCGCACGGACTCCGCGACCTTCCGCCGTCTCGCCGACGAGCTGGTCACCCTGCTCGCCTACGAGGCCACCCGGGACGTGCGGACCGAGCAGGTCGACATCGAGACCCCCGTCACGCCCACGACCGGCGTGAAGCTGTCGCACCCGCGTCCGCTGGTGGTCCCGATCCTGCGGGCCGGGCTCGGCATGCTCGACGGCATGGTCCGGCTGCTCCCGACGGCCGAGGTCGGCTTCCTCGGCATGATCCGCAACGAGGAGACGCTGGAGGCGTCGACCTACGCCACGCGGATGCCGGAGGACCTCTCGGGCCGCCAGGTGTACGTCCTGGACCCGATGCTGGCGACCGGCGGCACGCTGGTCGCGGCGATCCAGGAGCTCATCAAGCGCGGCGCCGATGACGTGACCGCGGTCGTGCTCCTCGCCGCCCCGGAGGGCGTCGAGGTCATGGAGCGCGAGCTCGCGGGCACGCCGGTGACCGTCGTGACGGCCTCGGTCGACGAGCGGCTCAACGAGAACGGCTACATCGTCCCGGGCCTGGGCGACGCGGGCGACCGCATGTACGGCTCCGCCGAATAAGGAACAGCCGGCTCCGCCGAACAAGGAACAGCCGGCTCCGCCGAACAAGGAACAGCCGGCTCCGCCGAGTGGTAGTTCCTCAGCACTTTCCGGTCGGTACGGGCGCGGGCTTGGTCAGGGCGACCAGGGCCGCGTCCGCCGTCGCCTTCGGGGACAGCGTCTTGAACGCGGTCCCGATGATCAGGTCCACATCCGGCGTGGTCCGTGTGTCGGCCTTGCTCGTGCTGCCCGCGAGCTGGGTGCCGAGGACCGGGAGGGCGCCCTTGACGGCCGCGGGCGCGCCGAGCAGCAGGCCGGTGCCCGGGACCTTCTTGTCGTAGGCGACGGGTGCGTTCCCCACCTTGCCGATCTTGAAGCCGCGCTTCTTCAGCTCGTCCGCGGTCGTCTTGGCGAGCCCGCGCAGCGGGCTCGCCAAGACGACCGCGGACGAGCTGAAGAAGCGCGGCTTCAAGATCGGCAAGGTGGGGAACGCACCCGTCGCCTACGACAAGAAGGTCCCGGGCACCGGCCTGCTGCTCGGCGCGCCCGCGGCCGTCAAGGGCGCCCTCCCGGTCCTCTGCCCCCAGCTCGCGGGCAGCACGAG
>NZ_MWIG01000428.1:0-7455 GCF_002156145.1 Streptomyces sp. NRRL B-24572
TCCACCCCCGAACTCCACCCCACTCCTGAAGAAGGACGACCTCACCATGGCCGCACCCCGCTCCGCCACCGCCTCCAACGACCGCCGCGCCCGAATAGAGGCCGCGCGCCGCGCCGAGCAGGCCCGCGAGCGCCGCAACCGCCTCCTCACCATCGGCATCTCCTCCGTCGTCGTGCTCAGCCTCGTCGGCTTCGGCACCTTCATCCTGATGAAGGAGTCCGACAAGCGGGACGCGGAGAAGGCCGCCGCCAACGCCCCCATCGCCGCCGAGAAGTCCTGGGACGCGAAGAAGCTCGGCCGCAACCACGTCACCAAGGCCGTGCACTACGACATGAAGCCGCCGGTCGGCGGTGACCACAGCCCGGTCTGGATGAACTGCGACGGCGTGGTCTACGACAAGAAGATCGCCGACGTGAACGCCGTGCACTCCCTGGAGCACGGGGCCGTCTGGGTGACGTACAACAAGCAGGCCTCCCAGGACGACGTGAAGAAGCTGGCCGGCAAGGTCAAGAACACCAAGTACTCGCTGATGAGCCCCATGGACGACCAGGCCGGGGCGATCATGCTGTCCGCCTGGGGCAAGCAGGTGACCGTGGACAGCGCGGACGACCCGCGCGTCGACGCCTTCTTCACGAAGTACGTGCAGGGTCCGCAGACCCCGGAGCCGGGTGCGGCCTGCACGGGCGGGATCGGCGCGGACGGTCAGGGCGGTACGGGGATGGGCCAGTGAGGCTCAACCGTACGCAGGGGGCGGCGGTCGCCGCCGTCGCCCTCGCGGTGCTGTTCGCCGGGGGCGCGGTCACCGTCGCCTCCGCCGACCGTGACGAGGCCCCGAGCACCCCGGTCTCCTCGTCGGCGGACGCCGGCTTCGCCCGGGACATGGCCGTCCACCACCAGCAGGCCGTCGAGATGTCGTTCATCGTCCGGGACCGGACGAAGGACGAGGAGGTCCGGCGGCTCGCGTACGACATCGCCAACACGCAGGCCAACCAGCGGGGCATGCTGCTCGGCTGGCTCGATCTGTGGGGTCTGCCGAAGAACGTGTCCGGGGTCGCGCCGATGGCCTGGATGGGCATGGGCGACATGGGTTCGATGGACATGGACGGGGCCCTGATGCCGGGCATGGCGACCAATGCGCAGCTGGACGAGTTGCGCAGGGCGAGCGGCCGGGAGGCCGAGGTCCTGTACCTGAGGCTCATGACCGAGCACCACAAGGGCGGGGTCCACATGGCCGAGGGCTGCGTCCAGAAGTGCTCGGTGGACATCGAGCGGAAGCTGGCGCAGGGCATGGTCGACGCGCAGAGGTCCGAGATGGCGCTGATGGCGGACATGCTGAAGAAGCGCGGGGCCTGATCGGCGGGGCGCCACGGCCCCCGCGACCCGCTGCGGTCGCGGGGGCCGGGTCGTCCGCCGACAATGGGTGGGCTCGGGGATTCGTACGACACGTTCGAACGAAAGGTACGTACCCCATGACCACGGCGAAGGACATCATGCATCCCGGGGCCCAGTGGATCCCGGCACACGAGACGCTCGACCGTGCCGCGCAGATGATGCGCGACCTGAACGTGGGCGCACTGCCCATCGCCGACGAGAACGAACGGCTGACAGGCATCATCACGGACCGCGACATCGTCGTCGGCTGTGTGGCCATGGGCCACGACCCGTCGAGGGTCACCTGCGGCGACATGGCGAAGGGCACCCCGCGCTGGATCGAGGCGGACGCGGACGTGGGCGCCGTCCTGGAGGAGATGGAGAGCCACCAGATCCGACGGCTGCCGGTCATCGAGGACAAGCGGCTCGTCGGCATGATCAGTGAGGCCGATCTGGCCCAGCACCTCTCCGACGAGCAGCTCAAGGCGTTCTGCGCGAGCGTCTACGCCGCTTCCTGACCCTTTCCCCTCCGTACTGTGGCCCGGCGGCCCCGCAGTGGGCCGCCGGGCCCCGGCGTGTCAGGGCGCCGCCGACGCTTCCCGGTGGTCGGGGTGGACCCAGCCGGGCTTGCGGTACTTGAGGAGCGCGGCCGGGATCACGATGCCCAGGAGCAGCAGGCCGCCGCCGACGATCAGCAGGTAGCGCCAGAGCGGCTGGTTCCCGAACTGGTCGGGCGGGACGAAGCCGATGACGAGCGCGGCGACGGAGGCGACGAAGCCGATGCCGGCGACCCATTGGACGGCGGGGACGCGGAAGCCCCGGTCGACGTCCGGTTGGGTCCTGCGGAGCTTGACGACCGCGACGAACATCAGCAGGTAGGCGATCAGATAGATCTGCACGGTGATGACGGAGAACATCCAGTAGGCGCTGGAGACGTCGTCGCTGAAGGCGTAGAGGATGCCGATCAGGGTGGTGATCACGCCCTGCGCGATCATGATGTTCTGCGGGGCGCCGTCCTTGTTGAACTTCTGCAGCGAGGGCGGCAGGTAGCCCTCCTGCCGGGAGAGCAGGACGAGGCCCTTGGCGGGTCCGGCGAGCCAGGTGAGCATGCCGCCGAGGGCGGCGCAGACCAGCATGATGCCGACGACCTTGGTCATCCAGCCGATGGAGAAGTGGTCGAAGAAGGCCTGGAAGGCCTGCATCAGACCGGCGGTGAGGCTGAGCTGCTCGGCGGGCATGACCCAGGCGATGGCGAGGGCCGGGAGGATGAAGATCAGCAGGACGAGGCCGGTCGCCAGGAACATCGACTTCGGGTACTCGCGCTTGGGCTCGCGCAGCGAGGAGACGTGGACGCCGTTCATCTCCATGCCCGCGTAGGACAGGAAGTTGTTGACGATGAGGACCAGGCTGGCGAGTCCGGTCCACGGCGGGAGCCAGTGGTCGGCGCTCATGGGCTGGGCGGAGGGGTTGCCCTGACCCAGGAAGACGATGCCGAGGACGACCAGGAGGACGCCGGGGACGAGGGTGCCGACGATCAGGCCGAAGGAGGACAGGCCGGCGATCGTCTTCGTACCGCGCGAGGAGATCCATACCCCGGACCAGTAGATGACGATGATGACGATCGCGACGTAGAGCCCGTTCTCCGCGAGGGAGGGGTCGATGACGTACGCGAAGGTCGAGGCGACGTACGCGAGCAGGCTCGGGTAGTACGCGATGGTCATGGCGAACTGGCACCAGACGGCGAGGAAGCCCAGGGGCTTGCCGAGGGCCTCGCTGACCCAGCGGTAGATGCCGCCGGACCAGCCGGAGGCGAGCTCGGCGCCGACGAGGGCGGTGGGGAGCAGGAAGACGAGGGCGGGCAGCAGGTAGAGGAAGATCGCGGCGAGTCCGTAGATGGCCATGGACGGTGAGGGCCGCAGGCTGGCGACGGACGCGGTCGTCATGAAGGCGAGCGTCAGCCAGCTGATGCTGTTCGTTCCCGGGGGACGCCCCCGGCCCCCCTGCCTCTTGGTGCCGTCGTCCTGCGGGACCGCGGTGTCGGTCGCGGCGGGCCGTGCCGACTCTGCCGGTTCGTCAGTGGTCGTCATGGGGTCATGATCAGCGGGGCGCGGCCGCCCCGCATGTCGGCGGCCGGGGACGCAGGGACGTCCCGGACCCCGGATCACAGGACATAGCGTCGGTTTGACGATTACACTGGGCGGGTGCCTCAACTACGCCTCGCCCTGAATCAGATCGACTCGACCGTCGGAGACATCGCCGGGAACGCCGAGGCGATCGTGCACTGGACCCGGCACGCCGCCGGGCAGGGCGCGCATCTCGTCGCGTTCCCCGAGATGGCGCTGACCGGATATCCCGTCGAGGACCTCGCGCTGCGCTCCTCCTTCGTCGAGGCGTCCCGGACCGCCCTGCGCGGTCTGGCCCGGCGTCTCGCGGACGAGGGGTTCGGGGAGCTGCCGGTCGTCGTCGGCTACCTCGACCGCTCCGAGCGGGCCGAGCCGAGACTCGGCCGGCCCGCCGGGTCGCCGGAGAACGCCGCCGCCGTCCTGTACGGCGGCGAGGTGGCGCTGCGCTTCGCCAAGCACCACCTGCCGAACTACGGCGTCTTCGACGAGTACCGCTACTTCGTGCAGGGCGACACCCTGCCGGTCGTCCGCGTCCACGGCGTCGACGTGGCCCTGGCGATCTGCGAGGACCTCTGGCAGGAGGGCGGCAGGGTGCCGGCGGCGCGCAGTGCCCGGGCCGGTCTGCTGCTCTCGGTCAACGCCTCGCCGTACGAGCGGAACAAGGACGACACCCGGCTCGAACTGGTCCGCAAGCGGGCCCAGGAGGCCGGGTGCGTCACCGCGTACCTGGCGATGACGGGCGGTCAGGACGAGCTGGTCTTCGACGGCGACTCGATCGTCGTGGACGCGTCCGGCGAAGTGATCGCGCGCGCCCCGCAGTTCGTGGAGGGCAGCGTGATCCTCGACCTGGAGCTTCCGGCGGCCGAACCGGACGCGCCCGAGGGCGTGGTCGACGACGGGCTGCGGATCGACAGGGTGGTGCTCTCCGGGGAACCGCTGCCCGCGTACGAGCCGGAGCTGACGGGCGGTTACGCGCACCGGCTCGACGACGACGAGGAGGTGTACTCGGCGCTGGTGATCGGACTGCGGGCGTACGTCGCGAAGAACGGTTTCCGCTCGGTCCTGATCGGTCTGTCCGGCGGCATCGACTCGGCGCTCGTCGCGGCGATCGCCTGCGACGCGCTCGGCGCGGACAACGTGTACGGGGTGTCGATGCCCTCGAAGTACTCCTCCGACCACTCGCGCGGCGACGCGGAGGAACTGGCCCGCCGGACCGGGCTGCACTTCCGCACCGTGTCGATCGAGCCGATGTTCGACGCGTACATGGGCGCGCTCGGGCTCACCGGTCTCGCCGAGGAGAACCTCCAGTCACGGCTGCGCGGCACGACGCTGATGGCGCTCTCCAACCAGGAGGGCCACATCGTCCTCGCGCCCGGCAACAAGTCGGAGCTGGCGGTGGGCTACTCGACGCTGTACGGCGACTCCGTCGGCGCGTTCGGGCCCATCAAGGACGTCTACAAGTCGGACGTCTTCCGGCTCGCCCGTTGGCGGAACCGGGCGGCCGAGGAGCGCGGCCAGACCCCGCCGATCCCCGAGAGCTCGATCATCAAGCCGCCCAGCGCCGAACTGCGCCCCGGCCAGGTCGACACGGACTCGCTGCCGGACTACGACCTCCTGGACGCGGTCCTCTCGCTGTACGTGGACCAGGACCGGGGCCGGGACGCGATCGTGGCGGCCGGGTTCGACGAGGAGCTGGTGACGCAGACGCTGCGGATGGTGGACACGGCGGAGTACAAGCGGCGCCAGTACCCGCCGGGCACCAAGATCTCGGCGAAGGGCTTCGGCAAGGACCGGCGCCTGCCGATCACGAACCGCTGGCGGGAGACGATCTGAGGCCGGTCCTCAGAGCTTCACCCGGGCGGCGAGCGGCAGATGGTCGCTCGCCGTCTCCGGCAGCGCCCAGGAGGACACCGGCTCCACGCCCTTGACCATGATCTGGTCGATGCGGGCCATCGGGAACGAGGCCGGCCAGCTGAAGCCGAAGCCGTCGCCCGCCGCGCCCTGGGTGGAGCGCAGCTGCGAGGTGACGGCGTTGAGGGCGCGGTCGTTCATGGTGCCGTTGAGGTCGCCGAGGAGGACGATCCGCTCGTGCCGGTCCTTGGAGATGGCCTCGCCGAGCGCGTTGGCGCTGGTGTCGCGCTGGTTGGCGGTGAAGCCGGCGTTCATCTTGACCCGTACGGAGGGCAGGTGGGCCACGTACACGGCCACCTCGCCCTTCGGGGTGACCACCGAGGCGCGCATGGCGCGGGTCCAGCCCATGTGGATGTCGACGGGCTGTGCGGCGCGCAGCGGAAGCCTGCTCCAGAGCCCGACCGTGCCCTGGACGGAGTGGTACGGGTAGGTGGCGGCGAGGCCCTTCTCGTAGACCGGGACCATGTCGCCCTTCAGCTCCTCCAGGGCGAGCACGTCGGCGCCGGAGGCGGCGAGGGCACGGGCCGTGCCCTCGGGGTCGGTGTTGTCGGCGTTCACGTTGTGGGTGGCGACGGTCAGGTCGCCGCCCGGGGCCGACTTGTCGGCGACGAGACCGCCGAAGAGGTTCAGCCACACCACGGCCGGCAGCAGCAGGGCGATCAGCGCGGTGGCCGAGCGGCGCACGAGCGCGAGCACGAGGAGGAGCGGCACGAAGAGGCCGAACCAGGGCAGGAAGGTCTCGGTGAGGCTGCCCAGGTTGCCGATCCGGTTCGGGATGTCCGAGTGGAACACCATGAGCAGCGTGACCGCCACGGCGATCACGGCGAGGAGGATGCCCCGGCGCCAGATCCCCGGATCGCGGCGGAGCCGGCCGAGCGCGGTCCGGAACCGGGACCGGGGACGCTCGCTCCCCGCGCCGCCGTGATCGGTCTCCGTCATGTCCACCCGCGCCATCGCACTGTCCTCACTGCCTTGCTGCCTTGCCGCACTGCTGTCCCGCTCCGTGACCCGACGTCGACACTAGGCGATGACGGGTCCGTCGTACTCCCCCAGGGACGACACGGGCGCGTGGCGGGTTCCTGCAGGTGGCGCGGGCGGGGAGGCTGTGACAGAACGCGCACATTCGTACGGTTCAGGGGCGGTGTTCTTTCAGGGCTGTTGTTCTTTCAGCGCCGGGGGCGCAGACCCTCCATGACGGCGTCGACGACCTTCTCGGCGAGACCGGGCTCCAGGTCGGCGCCGGGCCGGATGACGGTACGGAGGAGCAGCGGGCCGGTGAAGAGGTCGTTGACGAACTCGACGTCGAGGTCGTCGCGGATCTCCCCCAGCTCCATGCCGCGCCGCACCGTGTCGAGGCCGAGGCGGCGGCGCGGCTCGATGACGGTGTTCTGGTAGGCCTCCCACAGCTTGGGATAGGCCTGCATCTGCGAGAACACGTTGTGGAGCAGGGCGGAGGACCGCTTGGCGAGGCCGCGCTGCCGCAGCATCTCCAGGAGCATGACGAGGTCGTCCCGGACGGAGGTGCCGGTGAGCACGGGGTCCCGGGGCTCCACGGAGCGGACCAGCTCGACGAAGAGCTCCTCCTTGCCGGGCCAGCGGCGGTAGATGGTGGCCTTGCCGACGCCGGCGGTACGGGCGATCCGCTCGATGGACAGCTCGGTGAGCGGGACGCCGTCCTCCAGGAGCCCGACGACCGCGTCGAAGATGGCCTGCTCGACGGCCTCGGACCGGGGGCGCCCACGCCGGACCGCCTCCGGCGCGGGCACGGGGCGGGTCCCGGCCGCCTCAGGCGCGGGTGCAGGGCGGGTCCCGGCCGCCTCAGGCGCGGGTGCAGGGCGAGTCCCGGTCGCCGCGGGCCTTGCCTGAACCGGCCCGTCGTCCTGGGGTTCGGGGATCCCGCCGTCCTGCAGGGGCACGTGCGCTCCGTCTCTCGTCCGTCCGGGTACTGCCATGTGGTCCCCCGATTCTCCCGCGTCCCCCCTGCCCCGACCACCACGCCCGGGCCGGGCCACGCGGCGGGCGGCGGCGGGCGCCGCCCGCCGCGTGGCCC
>NZ_MWIG01000429.1:0-1506 GCF_002156145.1 Streptomyces sp. NRRL B-24572
GGGCGGAGCCCCTCACGTGGCGCTATCTGACTGAACTCCCCCAGGGCCGGAAGGCAGCAAGGGTAGGTCGGCTCTGGCGGGTGCGTGGGGGGCGCTTGCGTTTCCCGGCCGTGTGTCCTCCCGGTCGCGCGTTCCGGCCATATGCCTCGGCCGTGCGCTCCCGCCGTGCGTCTCGGCCTTGCGTCCCCGCCGCGCGTTCCGGCCGCGTGCCTCAGCCGTACCCCCGACCTTGCGCCCCGGCCGTGCGCGCCGGCTCTGCTCCCCGCCCCGCCCCGTCCCGTCCCGCTTCGGGTTTCCCGGGTTGTCGGTGGGCGCCTATAACCTCGTATACGTGTCGTCTCTCGCGCTGTACCGCCGCTATCGCCCCGAGTCCTTCGCCGAGGTCATCGGGCAGGAGCATGTCACCGACCCGTTGCAGCAGGCCCTGCGGAACAACCGGGTCAATCACGCGTACCTGTTCAGCGGGCCCCGCGGGTGCGGAAAGACGACCAGTGCGCGCATTCTCGCGCGGTGTCTGAACTGTGAGCAGGGTCCCACTCCGACGCCCTGCGGCGAGTGCCAGTCCTGCCGGGACCTCGCGCGGAACGGGCCCGGGTCCATCGACGTCATCGAGATCGACGCCGCCTCCCACGGTGGCGTGGACGACGCCCGTGACCTGCGGGAGAAGGCCTTCTTCGGGCCCGCCTCCAGCCGGTACAAGATCTACATCATCGACGAGGCCCACATGGTCACCTCGGCGGGCTTCAACGCCCTCCTGAAGGTGGTCGAGGAGCCGCCGGAGCACCTCAAGTTCATCTTCGCCACGACCGAGCCCGAGAAGGTCATCGGGACCATTCGGTCCCGGACCCATCACTATCCCTTCCGGCTCGTGCCGCCGGGGACGCTCAGGGACTACCTCGGCGAGGTCTGCGGGCGCGAGGGCATTCCCGTCGAGGACGGCGTGCTGCCGCTCGTCGTCCGCGCCGGTGCCGGGTCCGTGCGTGACTCGATGTCCGTCATGGACCAGCTGCTCGCCGGTGCCGCCGACGACGGTGTGACCTATGCCATGGCGACCTCTCTCCTCGGTTATACGGACGGGTCCCTGCTCGACTCCGTCGTCGACGCCTTCGCGGCCGGGGACGGCGCCGCCGCGTTCGAGGTCGTCGACCGGGTCATCGAGGGCGGGAACGATCCCCGGCGGTTCGTCGCCGATCTGCTGGAGCGGCTGCGGGACCTCGTGATCCTCGCCGCGGTGCCCGACGCCGCCGAGAAGGGGCTCGTCGACGCCCCCGTCGACGTCATCGAGCGCATGCAGGCGCAGGCGTCGGTGTTCGGGGCCGCCGAGCTCAGCCGGGCCGCCGATCTCGTGAACGCCGGACTGACCGAGATGCGCGGCGCCACCTCGCCCCGCCTCCAGCTGGAGCTGATCTGCGCGCGCGTGCTGCTGCCCGCCGCCTTCGACGACGAGCGCTCCCTCCAGGCGCGGCTCGACCGTCTCGAGCGCGGGGCGGCCGCCGCGCCCGCGCC
>NZ_MWIG01000043.1:0-35064 GCF_002156145.1 Streptomyces sp. NRRL B-24572
GTTCGGGGGCGTAGCGGGCGGCTCGGGCGGCGAGCTCGCGCAGGTGCTGGTGTTCCTGGTCGTCCATGTGCAGGGCGCGGGCGAGGGAGTCGAGGACGGCGGGGCTGGGGCGGGTCTCCTTGCCGCGTTCCAGGCGCACGTAGTAGTCGATGCTGATGCCGGCGAGGGTGGCCAGTTCCTCGCGGCGCAGACCCGGGGTACGGCGGATGCCGGCGCCGACGGTGAGGCCGACGTGTTCGGGGCTGGTCTGGGTGCGGCGGGCGCGCAGGAAGCGGCCCAGCTCGGCGCCCTCGCTGTGCGCGCTCTGGGATGCCATGACCCCAGTCTCACCCGGTGGCCGCCCGCCTCGCAGGCGGGAGGGGGGCCCTGTCATTACCCCTGAAGAGTCCGCCCTGCCACAGCGGGGCGAGCGGGGCGAAGGTTGATGACGAAGACGCCGGTCCCCTCCGCGTCGCCAAGGCTCTGACCGGCACGACCCGCCGGGCCGGGCGAGAGTGAGGGGGACGGGCAACGCCACCGACCGGAGAGGGCGAGATGCGGTACATCAAGCTGCGTGACCTGGAGGTTTCCCGGATCGGGCTGGGCGCGATGGGCATGTCCCACGGCTACACCGGCTCGGGCACGGACGACGCGGAGTCGATCAGGACCGTGCACCGGGCCCTGGAGCTGGGTGTCACGCTGATCGACACCGCCGAGATCTACGGCCCCTACACCAACGAGGAGCTGCTCGGGAAGGCGCTGAAGGGGCGCCGGGAGAAGGTGGTGCTGGCCACCAAGTTCGGTCTGGTCTCGCACGCCGGAGACGGCGCGTGGAACCTGGACTCCTCCCCGGGCAACGTCCGCACCGCGGTCGAGGGCTCGCTGAAGAGGCTGGGCACCGACCACATCGACCTGTACTACCAGCACCGGGTCGACCCGAACACGCCGATCGAGGAGACCGCCGGCGCCGTGGGCGAGCTGATCGCCGAGGGCAAGGTGCGCGCCTTCGGGCTCTCGGAGGCCGGTCCGGACACGATCCGCCGGGCTCATGCGGTCCAGCCGGTCACCGCGGTCCAGTCCGAGTACTCCCTGTTCACCCGAGGCGTCGAGGAGCGTGTCCTGCCCGTCCTGCGGGAGCTGAACATCGGGCTTGTGCCGTTCTCCCCGCTGGGACGCGGCTTCCTGACCGGCACCGTGCGCTCCACCGACCAGTTCGACGAGAACGACTTCCGCCGCGACAACCCCCGCTTCACCGGGGAGAACTTCCGGCGCAACCTGGCGCTCGCCGACGAGGTCAAGGCCCTGGCCGACGAGGCCGGTGCCACACCCGGGCAGGTGGCGCTGGCGTGGCTGCTCGCTCAGGGCGACGACATCGCCCCGATCCCCGGCACCAAGCGCGTGACCCGGGTCGAGGAGAACACCGCCGCCGACGCCGTCACGCTTTCCGCCGAGCAGCTCGATCGGCTCGCCGGCCTGCCGCCCGCCACCGGCACCGGCCGCCCCATGGGGCACGAGTTCCTCGGCGTCGTCGAGGAGACCGGCGCGAACGCGACCGGTCTGAAGACCGGTGATCTGGTCGTCGCCCCGTTCACCTACAGCGACAACACCTGCGACTACTGCGCCAAGGACCTGCACATCTCGTGCCGCAACGGCGGCCGGTACGGCTTCGACGGTGTGGACGGAGGGCAGGGCGAGGCCGTCCGTGTCCCGTACGCGGACGGCACCCTGGTGAAGCTGCCGGTGGCCGCCGACTCCGCGCTGCTGCCGTCGTTGCTGGCGCTCTCCGACGTGATGACCACCGGCCATCACAGCGCCGTCACCGCCGGCGTCGGCCGCGGGGATGCGGTGCTGGTGATCGGGGACGGGGCGGTCGGCCTGTGCGCGGTGATCGCCGCGAAGCGGCTGGGTGCCGAGCGGATCGTGCTCGCCGGCCGCCATGAAGCCCGTACGGGTCTGGGCCGTGAGTTCGGTGCCACGGACGTGGTCGCCGAGCGCGGCGAGGAGGGCATCGCCCGGATCCGCGAGCTGACCGGCGGCGTGGCCAAGGTCGTCGAGGCCGTGGGCACCCGTCAGGCCCTCGACACCGCGCTGGGCGTGGTCCTGAACGGCGGCACCATCAGCCGCCTGGGCGTCCCCCAGTACGAGCAGGGTCCGATCGGCCCGGCCGAGTTCATGCGCAACATCACCCTGACCGGCGGCGCCAGCCCCGCCCGCGCCTACACCGAGCAGCTGCTGCCCGACGTCCTGGACGGCATCATCACCCCCGGCCGCGTCTTCGATCAGGCCTTCCCCCTCGACCGGACTCCGGACGCCTACCGGGCGATGGCCGACCGCCAGGTCCTCAAGGCCCTCATCCGCCCCTGACCGCACGCCCCCCACCCGTACAGCGAAGGACACCCCACTCATGCAGACCGTCACCCTCAACAACGGCGTCGAGATGCCACTCCTCGGCTTCGGCGTCTACCAGATCCCCGCCGAGGACACCGAGCGCGCCGTCATCGAAGCCCTCGCCGTCGGCTACCGCCTCCTCGACACCGCCGCCGCCTACGGCAACGAGGAAGCCGTAGGCCGCGCCATCAAGAACAGCGGCATCCCCCGCGAGGAACTGTTCGTCACCACCAAGCTGTGGGTCCAGGACGCCCCCGCCCAGGACAACACCCGCCGCGCCTTCGAGACCTCCCTGACCAAGCTCGGCCTGGACCACCTCGACCTGTACCTGATGCACCAGCCCTTCGGCGACGTCTACGCACAGTGGCGCGCCATGGAGGCCCTCAACCGCGAGGGCGCGGCGAAGGCGATCGGTGTCGCCAACTTCTACCCCGACCGGCTGATCGACCTGATCGTCAACAACGAGATCACCCCGCAGGTCAACCAGATCGAGACCCACCCCTTCTTCCAGCGCGCCGACTACCAGGGCCTCATGCGCGAGCACGGCGTGCAGATCCAGTCCTGGGGCGGCTTCGCCGAGGGCAAGAACGACCTGTTCGCCAACCCGCTGCTCGCCGGGATCGGCAAGGAGCACGGCAAGTCCGTCGCCCAGGTCGTCCTGCGCTGGCTCACCCAGCGCGGCGTCATCGCCATCCCCAAGTCCGTGCGCGCCGAGCGCATGGCCGAGAACTTCGACGTCTTCGACTTCCGGCTCACCGACGAGCAGATGGCGGCCATCGCCACCCTCGACACCGGCGGCTCCCTGTTCTTCGACCACCACGACCCCGAGATGGTCGCCTGGCTCGCCGGACGCCGCCTGGACGGCTGAAGCACCATCAGACGTCCCTCACCGGCCGCGGGCGGCGGACGCCAGACGTTCGCCGAAGCCCTCGGAGTCGAGACCGTCGGATGCGGACTTGCCGAACACGTAGCGGGAGATCCGCCATCCGTCCGGCAGGCGCACGAGGACCAACCGCTCGTGGTTCTCCCCGGCCGAGGTCGCATCGTCCGCGACGGCACGACACGCAAGGGACCGAGCCCGTCGTGCCGCTCAGCGGCACGGGCCCGCTGTCGGGAGGCGGGGTCAGGACAGGGCGTAGGGGCGCAGGGACGGCTCGGCCCAGACCTTGGTGGCGTTCAGGAGCTCCGCGCTCATGTTCGCGGCGGCGACCGCGGTGGCCGCGCTCGCTTCGGAGGCCGTGACACCGGGAAGGTTCACGTCCAGGCACTTGCCGAACCTCAGCCTGCCGGGGTCGGCCGCACCGGAGTGCGACAGTGCGTCGACGACCAGCCCGTAGGCGACGGAGTCGTACAGGAAGCCGAAGTGGGTGACGACACGGCCGGGGCAGACGCTCTGCATCGAGATGTTCTCGGCGCCGCTCACGGGCGCGGTCGTCACGGGGACGATCGCCTCGTCGGTGAGGCTGTAGAGGTTGGTGTAGGAGACGGCGCCCGGCGTCTCGTCGCCCGCGTTCAGGGCCGCGAGGAAGTTCGAGCCGACGCTGAACTGGTGCAGCGCCGGCGCACACGGGATGGTGCAGAAGAGGTTGCCGGCTCCGACGCCGTGGCCTGGGTTGGCCAGGAAGACCGCGTCGTCGACCTCGGCCTGCAGGCTCGGCCACCACCTGAGCGCCCAGCGGATCTCCATGTCGCCCTGGCTGTGGCCGATGACGTCGACCTTGCGGCCGGTCAGGGAGTTGATCCTGTCGACGGCGTGGACGACGTACTCGGCGGCCTCCTGGATGTCGCCCATCGACCTGTTGGGCAGGTCGACCGTGCAGACGTCGTAGCCTGCGTCGCGCAACGCGGGGGCGTAGCCCCAGCCCCAGCTCTCGTCGGCGGTGGAGCTGGTGCCGTGGACCAGCAGCACCGGCTCACGGTCGGGATGGGCGTAGGAACCGGGGCAGTGCAGCGCCGCGTCGAGCGTGGCGGCCGGGGTGTCGAGCCCGGGTTCGGCGGCCGCTGTGGCGGACGAGGCGGGCCCGAGAAGGACGGCGGCGAAGACGCCTACCAGGGCTGCGGCGAAGGCGCTCGGCCGTCGGCGCATCGGGGTCTTCCACGGTCTGTTCAACGTGACTCCTGTAGGTGGAGGGGCAGGTGGGTACCGTGCCCGGACAACGGCCTCGGCCACGCCCGAAGGGGGTGCGGCCGAGGCAGGAGGAGAAAGACAAGTGAATCGAGGATCGCCTTCCAGGCCGACTCGGGGAGCGTCTCCACGCGCGTGGACGCGAGGGCGCCTACGCCGGCGCCCCGCGCTTCCCCGGGTCGCGGACGTATCGGCCCGTTCTCAGTGAGCCGTGGCGGCACCCTCGGTGAGCTGGTCGCGCAGTGCCGTCTTGAGGATCTTGCCGGTGGGCGTGAGCGGCAGGGAGTCGACCACCCGCAGGTCACGGACCCTCTGGTACGGCGCGACACGCTCGGCCACGTACCCCATCAGCTCGTCGCCCAGGTCCCCTCCCGCCTCGGTACCGGAGCGCAGGACGACGAAGGCGGCCGGGATCTCGCCCGCGCTCGCGCTCGGGGCGCCCACGACCGCGGCCTGGGCCACCGCCGGATGACTGCAGAGGATCTCCTCCAGTGGCTGCGGATAGACGTTGTACCCCTTGTAGATGATCATGTCCTTGGCGCGTCCGACGAGGAACAGATGGCCGTGTTCGTCGAGGCGCCCCATGTCGCCGGTGCGCAGCCAGCCGTCGGCGAACTGCTCCGCCGTCAGCTCGGGCTGTGCGTGGTACCCGTCGGCGACCTGCGGGCCGCTCGCCCACACCTCGCCCGTCTCCCCCACCCCGAGGACGGTGTTCGTGTCCGGCGAGCGGATCTCGACGCGGGTGTCGAACACCGCGATACCGACGCTGCCCACCGGGGTGGCGACGGTCGGGTTCGGTGGGGCGCCGGCGAGCCCCATGCTCGCCTCGGTGAGTCCGTACCCCTCGCAGACCAGGGCGTTCGGGAAGACCTCGGCAAGGCGGCTCAGCGCCTTCGTGTCGATCGGCGCCGCTCCGGAGACGGCCATCAGCACCCGGGAGTAGTCGTGCTTGTCGAGGGCCGGGCTCGCGAGCAGGGCGTAGTACATCGCGGGGGACCCGGTGATCGCGGTGACGCCGTGGCGCTCGACGTCGGCGAGGAAGGCATCCGGCTGGAAGCCGGCCACCATGACGGTGGTCTGCCCCAGGATGATGTTGACGCTCTGCGTGATCAGGCCCATGCCGTGGAAGAGCGGGGCGACGGCGATGGTGGCGCCCTCACCCACCGGCAGCGCGTACGCGTTGAGGGCATCGGGTACCGGCCGGAGGAACACGCCGCCCTCGGCGTCCTGCTCCGGTAGGGCCGCGGAGCGGAGGCACGCCGCCTGGAGCACAGCGGCCACGGCATTGCGGTGGAGCACGCGCACGGCCTTCGAACGGCCGGTGGTGCCGCCGGTCAGCTGGAAGTGAGCGACCTGGTCGGGGTCCGCCGCGTCCCCGGGCAGGGGGTCGGCGGCGAGCAGCTCGGCGAAGGGCACGGTCTCCTGGTGAGCCGGGGGCGGGGAGGCCGACACCGGAGCGGCGGCGGTCCCGGGTACGCGCGCCACGAACCGTACGCCTGGGGCGTCGACGTCGGCGAGCGCGGCGGCGCAGGCCGGATGGGTGACGACCACCCTGGCCCCGACGTCCTGGAGCTGCTCGGTGAGCGCGCGGGTCGGCTGGGCGGGGTTGACCGGGGCGACGGTCGCGCCGGCGCAGATCGCGCCGTAGTACGCCACGACGTACCAGAGCGAGTTGGGCATATGCATGGCGACGACATCGCCCGGGGCGATGCCTCGCTCGCGCAGCCCGTTGGCCACGCGCAGCGCGTGGTCGTACAGCTCCGCGAAGGTCAGCGTCTCCTCGCCGTCGCGGACGGCGATCCGGTCGGAGAAGGATCGGGCGGCACCGGCGAGGAGCCGGTCGATTCCGGCGTTCGGGTAGTCCAGGGACGGGGGCATGTTCTTCGGCCGCGCTCTGGTCATGGGGAACTCCTGTACTCCTGGATTGCCTGAAGAGACGGCAGCGGATCCCGGGGAATCGGCACGCGATCGCACGGGTGCACGACCGAGGGAAGCGGGAGAGGAAGGGCGACGACTCCGCCAAGTGACGGACAAGTTAATCTCACATAACCACTGTGTCTAGGCACTGCGCACGTATTCGAGCCAGAACCACGCGCAGTGAAAGGCATCAGACTCAGAAGTCCATTCACGATGTGTCTGCCCGCAAACCGAATGTTGCGCGTTGGGACGGCCCACACGATGCGCGCGATCGACGAGGCCCGACTCCCGTCCGATGGACGCGACACCCGCGAGCCCCACATGCGGCGGCGGCCGACGTGCGCGACGTGCCCGCGCACCCCTTCCGGCTCCCTCGGAGCCACGTTGACGCGTCCAGGTCGGCCGCTCCCCGACCTGGATCTCCATGGGACGGCCCTGGTCAGCCCCGGGCTCGTCACCATTCCCGCCGGCTTCGCGCTCGGCCGGCTCGGCAGCGTCCTCGACCGGACGACATGACCTCGACGGTCCCCTGCGCAGCGCGCACGAACAGCAGGAGTTGCCCTGCCGCGTCCTTCGGCGATCAGGGAGTGACGATGGCGAAGTCGGGGTCGAAGTCGTCGAGCAGCCCGGCCAGGGTCTGCAGGACGGTCTCGTCGCCCTTCAGGGTGATCTTCCCCTCCTGGGCCAACTGCGGGGCGCTCAACGGTTTGAGGAGCGTGGAGACGAGGGCCGCCTTGGGGCCGGTCACCATGAGCTGCGGGTCGGACGACGGGCCGCGGCGGGCGTTGAGGACGCCTCGGCGGACCCACATCGCCCATGTCTCCTCGGCCTCGGCGCCCGTGAAGCGGAAGTCGACGCGGAGGTCGGCGGTGGCGGCCTTCTCGCCGATGAGGTGGACGGCGGCGTAGTCGAAGAGGATGTCGATCGGCATGGCCAGGATCGAGTCCGGGCTGGCCGTGGCGAACGCGGCCGGCAGGACGCCCTCGCGGAGTTCCTTGGCGGCGGTGAGGAAGATGCCCCGCCACTGGGGCCCTTCGGCCTGGTAGCCCAGCTGCTCGTAGGCGTCGGCCTGCAGGTTCTTCGCCTCGGTGTGCTCCGGGTCGGCGAACACCAGGGCGTGCAGGATCTGGGCGGCCCACCGGTAGTCGCCCGCGTCGAACGCGCGCCGCCCCTCGGCGAGGATCCTCTCGGGGCCGATCAGCTCGGTGAGGCGGCGGGCCGTCTCGACCGGGGGATGCGGATGGAGGGAGACGGGATCGCCGTCCCACATGCCGAGTTCCTTGGTGAACACGGCGCGGACGTCGTGGTGGAGCGTGCCGTGGTAGCCGCGGTTGAACCACGCGCGGCCCAGCTCCTCGGGCAGCTCGACCGCCTCGGCCGCCTCCAGCGGGGTGTATCCCTTGTTCGCGAGCCGAAGTGCCTGGTCGTGGATGTACTTGTACGTGTCGCGCTGCGACTCCAGGAACGAGGTCACCCGCTCGTTGCCCCAGACCGGCCAGGTGTGCGGCCCGTAGTGGACCTCGGCCTCGTCGCCCCAGCGCTCCAGGGTCTCGTCGAGGTAGCGGGCGAAGTTGCGGGCGTCCCGGGTCCGCGCACCGCGCAGTGTCTGGATGTTGTGCAGGGAGTGGTTGGCGTTCTCCGCGCACGTGAGCGCCGCGAGCTGGGGAATCCAGATGTGCATCTCCTCGGGCGCCTCGGTGTCCGGGGCGTAGAGGAACTCGAACTCCAGGCCGCCCAGTTCACGCCTCTCACCGGTCTTCGTCACCGGGTCGGTCGGCGAGATGTACGAGACGGTCACGCCCGGCACGGTGGAGATGCCGATGCCGCAGGTGACGCAACCGGTCTCACCGAGGTCGAGCAGGCTGTTGAAGGCGTACGACGCCCGCCGGGACATGGCGTTGCCCGCGATCACGTTCTCGCCGATCGCGTGCTTGTCGAACGAGGCGATGGTGCCCGGCGCGATGACGGGGACCTTGCCCGAGGCGACGTCCTCGGCGCTCACCACCCCCTTGACACCGCCGTAGTGGTCGATGTGGGTGTGGGTGTAGATGACGGCGGCGACCGGCTTGTCGCTGACGTGCTCCCGGATCATGCCCATCGCCTGGGTGGCTGCCTCGACGGAGGCCATGCAGTCGACGACGACCAGGCCGGTCTCGCCCTCGATGACGGTGAGGTTCGCGATGTCGTTGTTGCGGACCTGGAAGACCCCGTCGACCACCTTGTACAGGCCGCCCTTCCGGATCAGCTGCGACTGCCGCCACAGACTCGGGTTCACCGTGTCGGGGGCGGGGACGTCGTCGCCGATGTAGTCGAACCGCGCCGCGTCGAAGATCACCCGGCCGTTCCCGGCGTACAGCTTGTCGGGCAGCGGGGCGAGGAAGCCACGGTCCCGGTCGGCGAAGTCCTGCCGGTCTTCCATCGCGTACCGGGAGAGCGCCTCCCGGTTGGCGGCCGCGGTCGCGGCGCTGGCGGGCTTGGACGAGTCGGCCATGGGTTTCCTCTCCGTCACGGGCGACACCGGCCGTTCCCGGCATGCCCTGGCTTCGAGCCTCGGACGACGGCCGCCGTGCGGCGAGACGGAGTCACCCATTCGGGTGCGCCTGGGTGCCCCGCCGGTCTCCGCCGTGGACGTACAGCAAGCCTTCGCCTCGGGAACGGGCGACCTCTCTGCGCAACCGGCAGGGTCGCCCGCTCGGTCGTCAAGGCGCTCCCGGATCGCGTGGCGGCCTCGCTCGGAGCCGCTGTCAACCGAAGCGCGGCGCACCAGGTCTCGGGGCGATGTCTCGGGGCGATGCGTCGAGTCGGCGAAGCGGGCCGTGGGTGACGGAACCCTCTCCTGGGCCCGCCGTCGCGCGGTCTCCAGGACACCGGCGTGGGGCGCGTATCGCAGGGGCCGCGCCGGCACCACGGTTCTCAGGGGTGGCGGCGGGCGGACCCGGCGGCCCGCCTCACCACGGCCTGCCGCGGGCGAGTCGGATGCGACGGATCCCGGCCGGGTACGGCAGCCCGGCTGCCAGCTCCTCGGCAGCGGCGAAGAGTTCCGCCGACTCGGCGGCGCGGCCCAATGCACCGAGGGCAGCGGCGTGGACGGTGCGGGCCGCGGTCTCCGTCAGCCGCTCGCCCGCCTCGGTGGCCCGCTCGATCTCGGCCCGCGCCAGCTCGGCGGCCCGGTCGCCGCGCCCTGCGGCGAGGTGCGCCCACGCGGTGATGTAGGCGGTACCGGACCCGGTGCCCTGGTCCAGCAGTGTCAGAGCCGCCTCGGGGTCGCCCTGCCGGATCCGCCATTCGGCCTGCGCGGTCAGCACCTCGTGCTGGGCCTGACGGTCGGTGTGCACCACCGCCCAGCGCAGCGCGGTCTCCAGCAGCTCGGCCGGGTCACCTGCGGCCGTACGCATCCTGACCCTGGCCCCCGCGAGCAGGGCGTACGGCGTCGACCAGTCGGGCTCGGTCCGCGACGCCTCCACCGCGGCGGCGGCCTGGGCCGAGGCCTGCTCGCACTCCTCGAGCAGCAGATACAGCTCGGCCAGGTTGGCCTGCTCGAAGGCCACGGTCGCCGGATCGCCCGCACGCTGGGCGACGACCAGGGCCCGGTGCCCGGTCTCGACGGCCTCCCTCAGCCGGCCCGCGCGGCGTGACTGCTCGCGCTGGACGGACAGGACGGACCCGAGCAGCCTGGGTTCGCCGAACGCCTCGGCGTGCGGCAGCGCCGCGTCGACGACCGGCCCGGCCTCGGTGAACCGGCCGTCCAAGGCCAGTGCGGCCGCCTGCAGCATCAGCGCCCGTCCCCACAGGCCGCGGCGCTCGGGCCCGACGACCCGTTCGGCGGAGGCGCCGGCCAGCCGGGCCGCTTCGACGGCCTGCGCGTAGCGGCCGACGGTGAGACAGACCGCGGCCCGGCCGGTGTGATGGACCGCGGTCGCCCGAGCGGAGGTGGCGGGACCGGGTGGCTGGGCGTCGAGCAGGGCCAGGCCCTCCTCGGCGGCGCGCACCCTGGCCAGCACGTCGGCGAGCCGGCCCGTGGCCAGCACGAGCCCGTCCGCGTCGCCGCGTCGCCGCAAGTCCTCCACCGCCCCGCGCAGCAGACGGACGGCGTCGTCGTAGCGGCCCATCCGCTGGAGCACGGCGCTGTGGTCGATGCGGGCCCATGCGGCCTCGGCGGTCAGCGAGTCGAGCAGGCCGGTCAGCTCGGCGTAGTAGTGATCCGCGGTGTCGTTGGCGCACAGGGCGGCGGCCCGCTCCGCGGCCTGGCGCAGATAGCCGGTGGCGCGCGGGTCGTCGGCGCGGGCGAGGTGCGCGGCGAGGGTGTCGACCGCGTCGGGGCTGCGGCGCCGGACCACGTCGGCGTACGCGGAGTGCAGGAGCCGGCGGCGGGCAGCGGAGAGCTGCTCATAGCAGGTGAGCCGGATCAGCGGGTGACGGAAGGCCAGTCCCGGGACCGGGCGACCGTCGACGACCATCGCACGTTCGGCGAGCACGGAGGCCGCGACGGCCGCGTCCGCGCCCGCGGTGGCGTTCGCGGCGGGTATCCGCGGGTGCATGCCGTTGGCGGCGACGTCCAGCACCTCCGCGAGCGCGGCGTTGCCGCCGGCGACGGCGACCACCTCCACCACCCGGCGGGCCTCGGGACCGAGCCGGGCCAGCCGACCCGAGACCAGCTGGCGTACGCCCTGCGGAGCATGGACCTCCTCGGGTTCCCCGGCGTTCTCGCCCCATTCCCGCGCGAGCTCCAGGGCGAACAGGGGGTTGCCGAGCGACAGCTCCCAGACCCGCTCCGGGGCCGCGGTCCCCTCGGGCAGACCCAGGGCGTGCGCGGCGAGCGCCAGGCAGTCGTCGCGGCCGAGTCTCTCCAGCCGCAGCCGCCGGGAGAGTCCGGCCCGTTCCAGGGCGTCGAGGGCGGCCTGCCGCGGATCGGTCGCGGCCAGTTCACCCGTCCGGCAGGTGACGGCGAAGCGCCAGCGGAGGCCGGCGGCGGACGCCCGCCGGGCCAGATGGCTGAGGAGCTGGAAGGAACCGCTGTCCGCCGCGTGCAGATCGTCGAGCACGACGAGGACCGGCGCTGCCGCTCCGAGGTCGCGCAGCAGCCCGGCCGCCGCACCGAACAGCCGCTCGCGCTCCTCCTCCGGGCTGCGCGCGGCATCGATGCCGGTGCGTCCGAGCGACGGCAGCAGCGCGGTCAGCTCCGGGTACTCGACACCGACCCGGGCCCGGTCGGCCGCCGACCGGTCGACGAGCCAGCCGTCGAACGCCTCCACGAAGGCGCCGTACGGGGTGCGCCCCTCCGCCTCGTGTCCGGCTCCCCACAGCACGAGGGCGCCCTCCGACGCGGCCTGCCGTGCCGCCTCCGTCACCAGCCGCGTCTTGCCGAGGCCGGCCTCGCCGGCGAGCAGCTGGACCGGGGGCGCGTCCTCGGCCAGCAGTTCGGCGAGCGCCCGGTCCCGGCCGTGCAGCGGAACGGGCGCCGGGACCCGCAGCGGAGCGGGCAGGGTGAAACCCGGACCCGTCGAGGTCAGGCCGCTGCCCGGCGCGCCGAGGGCCAGCAGATGCAGTCGCTCGGTGGCCGGGCCGGGGCGGATGCCCAGCTCCACGTCGAGGATCTCGCGGCAGCGGTGGAACTGGCGGACCGCCAGTCGGGGCAGACCCTGCCGGAGATAGGCGTCGATCAGCAGCTGGTGGGCGCGCTCGTCCGCGGGGCTGTCGTCGAGGACGGCCCGGGCGGCCGCGGCCGCCTCCTCGGCGAGGCCGTCGGCCAGCAGCGCCGCGGCGTGGGCGAGGCGCAACCGGTCCCGCAGCTCGGCGGTCCTCTCGCGGCGGGCCCGGGCCCACGGCGCGTAGCGGTCCTCGGGGAGCAGTTCCCCGGGGAAGGCGGTCAGGGCGTCGGCCAGCCGGCGGATCCCGCCGGCCTCCAGGGCCGCGACGGCCCGGTCCTCCGCTTCGTCGACGTCGATCCAGACGGTGGCCGGTTCGAGCCTCAGCAGCTCGCCGTCGGTGATGAGGTAGGAGGAGACGGTACGAGGCGCGAGTTCGGGTTCCAGGGCGCGGCGGGCAGCGTGCAGGGCGACTCGCAGGCTCCCTAGGGCGGCCGCGCGGTCGGCCTCGGGCCAGCAGGTCTCCATCACCAGCTGGCGGTGCAGCTGGTGGTCGGGGGTGACCGCGAGCAGCTTCACGAGGGTGCGGGCACCGGGCCGCGGCCAGCGTTCGGCCGGGGCGGGACCGCTGTCCCGCGTGACCCTGAATCCGCCGAAAAGGTGGAGCCGGAGCAGGGGGGCAGCGGTGGGGCGGTGCGGTCGGTCCGCGATTTCCCTGTTCATGAGGGCAGCAACTGTAATCCGTTCGGTGGAGTGCGACCGACGGGTCCCGTGTGCTCCGTCGAGCACACGGGACCCGTCGGTCAGCTGGTGGCCGGGCTCACGGCATGTCAATGGTGAGCGTGGTCAGCTGGCGGATCGCGGTGTACGGCTGGATGTAATCGTCCCCGACCAGGGCGTAGGTGCGGTCGGTGCCGTCCTCGTCGAAGTTGAGCGAGACCACCTCGTCGACGCCGTCTCCGTCCAGGTCACCGGTGAAGAGCTCCTGGGCCCCGAGAATGATCTTGCTGACGGCGGGAAACGGGTAGTCCGCCCCGGCGGTGAGCACCGACGGTTCGTGGACTTCGACGGTCTGCACCCCGCCGACGGCCAGCAGGGCCTGTCCGTTCGGGCCTGCGACCATCGCCCCGCTGCGGGTGTCGGCGTACATGTAGACCTTGTGGTCCTGGCCGTTCGCCGCGTATGTCCGAAAACCGGCGTTGCCGACCATGACCAGGCCCTGCGGGCCGGTGAACCAATTCCACAGGGTCCTGGCGCCGCCGGCGAGGGCCTCGTGCAGGAGCTCCCCGGTACGGCCGTCGCGGATCTGGGTCATGATGGTGAACTGGCCGTTGTACACCGGATCGTCGGAGACCTGGCGCGTCACGTACGTGTACACCACCGCGTGCCCGTCGGCGTACGGGATGCCCGCCGAGGCGAAGGTACCGGCGCGCAGCGGGACTCCGTAGACCTTGCCGTCCGTTCCGGCACCGGGCTGCGGCGTGAACGACCAGGCGACCGAGCCGTCCTTGCCGTTCAGGGCCACGCCGCCCGCCGGGGTGACGTTCGGGATGCCGGTCCCGCGGGTCTGGTACTGGGCGTAGACCCGGCCGTCGCCGGTCGAGACGTCGGCGAAGACGGCGTCGCCCGCACTCGCCGGGGCGGCGTACTCCCACAGCGGCTTGCCGTCGCCCTGGTACACCCGGACCTTGTCGGTGGCCACCACGATCTCGGCCTTGCCGTCACCGTCGAGGTCGGCGGCGGCGACGTGGCGCACGAACCGGCCGGCACCGTCGATGACGGTGAGGACCCTGCCGGTCCGGGCGTCCACGACCGCGGCCGCGGAATCCGCGGCGACGACGAGCTCGTCGCGGCCGTCGCCCGTCACGTCGGCCTTGACGACCTGGTGGACCTCGCCGGGCAGAACGGCGGTCCACAACCGCTTCGGGGTCCCCGCGACCAGTGACGGGCCGTCGAAGGCGAAGAGCCCGTCGGACTGGCCGCCGACGACCAGGTCCTGCTTCCCGTCGCCGCTGATGTCCGTCGAGGCCGCGGTGAAGAGCCTGCCCTGGAGCGGCAGCAGGTCCTCCTCCTTGCCGCTGCCCGCGTTGTAGACGCGTACGTTCTGGTTGTTGTCGACGGTGCGCAGGTGCCAGCCGTTGTCCTGGTAGTACGGCTGCGCCGAGAACGGCGAGGCGACCACGCCTCGCTGCTCCCACTTGACGGCACCGTTGTTGCCGGCCAGGACGGCGAGCCGCGCGTAGCGGGCGGCGAAGCGGTTGTCCGCTGTGGTGCTGCTCCTGTCGTCCAGGTAGGAGGCGACGACCTTGCCGTCCACCGTCCTCAGGCCCCAGGCCCCGCCGCTGTCGCCGCTGGAGGCGGGGTCGCGCTTGATCGTGCGGGACCACAGCAGCGTGGCGTCGTCGCCGTTCAGGGCGCGCACGGTGTTGGCGTTCAGGTGCCGGCCGTCGCTGTCGAGCGTGGACTCGCTGACGACGTACTCGGGCTCGGCGTCGCCCTGGACGTCACCGGTCGTCATGGCCAGCGGAAGCGCGTTGACCCGGGTGTCGAGGGAGGTACGGGTTCCGTCGGCCGGCGCGTAGGAGACGATCTCGTATTTCACGCCGTCGTTCGGATCGGACTGCTCCAGAGCGACCAGTCGGTCCCGGGCGGCGTCGAGGTGCAGCCGGCGGGAGTACAGGCGGTTGGTCACCGCCCACTTGACGCTGCCGTCCACGGTGTCGAGGACGAGGGTGTGTCCGCTCGGCGTCCTGTCGGGGCTGTACGCGCGGCTCTGGTTCCAGGAGGCGGCCAGCAGGCCCTGACCGAGCGGCTCCAGACTGCTCCACGCGACGCCGGTGTAGGTGCCCGCGTCATAGGTCCAGGTCTCGCTGGGGACGAGCTTTCCGTCGCTCTTCGCGAAGCGGATGCCGTTCAGCGTCGTGCGGGAGCCGGCCTTCGAGTTGAGGTTGTAGAAGGCCGAATCGGCGACGATCAGCGTCCTGTCGACGATCTTGATCTGGAAGGCGCCCGCGTACAGCTTGGACCAGAGCGTCCTGCCGGTGGCGCCGTCCAGGACCGTGACGAAGGTCCCGGTGGGCAGGGTGGAACCGGGCGACGCGAACGGGCGGTAGGGGTTGTCGCCGACCTTGGCGGTGAAGACCACGTCGACCACGCCGTCCCCGGTCAGGTCGCCCGTGTCGTAGCCCTGGTCGGAGCTCGCGCTGAACGGGCTGACCGCGTTGAAGCCCATGACGATGCGGGCCGGGTACGGCTCGGCCTGGTACGGCCGGATCGGGGTGACCTGCCAGTCCGTGTACAGCGAGGTGGTGTCGCGCATCCAGAGCTGCTTGCCGTCGGCGGTGCGGCGCTGCACCGTGCCCAGGGAGTGCAGGGTGAAGAAGTCGCCGTCGGTGCCGGCCACGGGAACGGTGGCGGCCATGCCCTGGACGCCCTCCATCGCCGACCGCTGGGTCAGCTTCCCCGAGGGGGCGTCGGTGCCGGCGTCGTCCAGGGACGACTGGCCGTCAGTGGTGCTGGTGTCGGTGGACCCGGACGGCACGGAGGTGTCCGTTCGGGACGTGGTGTCCAGGGGGTCGTCACTCGCGCCGTCGCCGTAGACGTCGATCCGGGCGTGCCGGGTCAGCGCCTCGCTCTGGGCGGCGGTGAGGGTGATCAGGCCGCTGTCGTCGGCGCCCAGGGCCGACGGGGCGACGCTCAGCGTCAGGCCGGCCGCCACGAGGACGGAGGCGAGGCGGAGGCCTCGGTGGCTGATGGTGCTCATCACGCGCCCTTCCGGGAGAAGCGGATCGCGGTGGCGTCGCTCAGGACGCCCGCGTCGAAGGAGTACGGGAGGGCGTCGGTGCCGGCCTGGTTCTCGATGCCGACGGTCGCCGAGGCGCCCTGCTGCAGGGCGTTGGCGCCGATGCCGCGGTACTGCAAGGTGATGGCGCCGGTGGCCTCGTCGAAGACGGCCTCGAAGGAGATCCGGACCGAGGTGTCGGCGGCGAACGCCGCGTTGTTCCAGACGATGGCGAACTTCCGCGAACCGGAGACGCCGGTGGTGGCGGTCTGGACGCCGGACTTCTTGTCCAGGACCAGGTCGTCCCAGAAGGCGGCGAGGACGCCGTTGGGCTGGGCGGCGGTGGGCAGTGCGGTGTTGGCGTAGTCGCCGAGGCGCGGCTGGAGGAAGCCGACCAGTCCGTTGGTGGTGACCGAGGCGCTGGTGTAATCGACGCCGTAGAACGTCACCGGGAAGGGCAGCGTCACGGTGCTCGCGTCCTCGTCACCGGTGAGCCCGGTTCTGGTGGTGCCCGCGATCCAGGAGGAGGTGACCGGGGCACAGCTGTAGGTGCCGCCGGCGTCGGTGCGGTGAGGCAGCCGCACGGGGGCGGACTCGTCACCGTCGACGGTCAGGGCACCGGTCCAGACGCCGTTGCACAGCACCGGAGCGGCGGGCGTGGCCTTGAGCGAGAAGGAGCCCTCGGCGACGTCCGGAAGGGTGAAGCGGCCGGTGGCGTCGGTGGTGGCGGCGGGTACGGGGGTGCCCGGGAGCTGCACGGTGGCGCCCTTGAGCGGATTGCCCGTGACGTCGACGACGGTACCGGTGACGGCGTGGTGCGGGACGGCGGTCAGGCCGAAGTCCTTGGTGGCGTCTCCGCCGGCGGTGACCTGGTAGCCGGTCGCGGCGTCGGCGTATCCGTAGCCGCTGAGGGTGAAGGAGTAGCTGCCTGCGGGCAGGGTCAGCCGGTAGCCGCCGTCGGCGGTGGTGGTGACGCTCCGGGTGTCGGCGTCGCCGGTGGCCTTGACGACCATGCCGCCGAGCGGGGCTCCGGTGGCCCGGTCGGTCACGTGGCCGCTGATGACGGCGGCGGTGTGCGGGGCCGCGTCCACGGCACCGAGGATGTCGAGCTTGCCGTCGCCCCACACGTTGTTCCTGTCCGCGGTGCCGCCGCAGTGGGTGTCGTCCACGTCGCGGGCGGAGCCGTTCAGCAGCGCGCGGGTGGCATCGATGTCACCGATCAGCGACGGCGCCTCGGACCACAGCAGTGCCACGGCGCCCGCGACGTGCGGGGTGGCCATCGACGTGCCGTTCAGTGCCTTATACGCGGAACCGGGCCAGGTGGAGCGGATGTTGACGCCCGGGGCGGAGACGTCGGGCTTCGCCGAGCCGTCGACCAGCGACGGCCCGAAGCCGGAGAACGAGGCGATCCTGCCCGTGGAGTCGTAGGCGCCGACGCCGTACGAGGTCACCTGCGAGCCGGGGGCGTGCGAGGTGGAGCAGGTGACTCCGTCGCCGTCGTTGCCCGCGGCGAAGGCCTCGAAGATTCCGGCGGCGTTCCAGGCCTCGACGATGTCCTGGTAGAAGGTGGTGTCGCCGCCGCCCCAGGAGTTGTTGACGATGTCCGGTGCCAGGTCAGGACGCGGGTTCTGCCCGTTGTGGTCGGTCGGGGCGAGGATCCACTGTCCGGCGGCGAGCAGCGAGGAGTCGGAGCAGGACGAGGACTCGCAGCCCTTGGCGGCTATCCACTGGGCGCCGGGGGCGACTCCGATGCCGCCCTTGCCGACCATGGTGCCCATGGTGTGGGTGCCGTGACCGTTGTTGTCGCAGGGGGCGCCGTACGACGAGGCGCACTGGCCGGTGGGGTCGTACCAGTTGTAGTCGTTGCTGAAGGTGCCGCCGCCGAGGTTGCCACGGTAGTTGTCGACCAGTGCCGGGTGGTTGTACTGGACGCCCGAGTCGATGTTGGCGATGACGATGCCCTCGCCCCGGGTGCCGTACTGGGACCAGACCTGGTCGGCCTTGATGTCCGCGACGCCCCACTCGGGGGTGCTGTCGCCGGTGGCGAGGGAGTCGGTGCCGGTGGTGGCGCCGTCCGTCTCGGAGGCGGCCTCCACCTCGTCCAGTGCGTAGTGGCGTTCGGGCACGATGGCGGCCACGTCGTCACGGGCCGCCAGTTCCTCGACCAACGCCTCGTCATCGGTGGTGACGAGCAGCGCGTTGGCGATCCAGAAGGGCCGGTAGCCGATCTTCTGCTGGTCCAGGAAGGTGCGGAGCGGTTTCTGACTGCGGCCGGCCTCGGCCCGCAGGGCGTCGAACGCGGCCTCGGTCTTCGCCGCGTGGCCGCGCTTGCCGCGGGCGGCGGAGAGATCGGCATGCCCCTTGAGCACGACGAAGAAGGCCGATTCCCTGCCGACGGCGACGGAGTCGAGGACTGCCGAGTCGACCTTGGCCCGGGCGGCGTCTGCGCCGGCGGGAGGCTGAGCGGCGACGGGTACCGCGCTTGCCAGCACAGCGGCAAACGCGGCCGTCACCCACAGGGCGCGTCTGCGGCCGGGCGTACGGGGCACGTACATGGGACGGCTCCTTGATGAGCGAGTGAGGGGAATGATCCCGGCGCGCCTCGGGCCGGTGCGCAGAGGGGGGATCAGGCAAAACGCACGTTAGACCAGGTGTCATTACTGGCCCGTTACAGCACTTCCGGCCGGCCGGTACGAGGTCGGAACCACCGCAGGACCCCGGGAGCACCGCCGACCCGGTGGCGAACAAGCCCCGGCAGCGCCGGTCGGCGTCCCGGCGCCACCTCGAAGGGGTGGAAGGTCACCCCACGCCACGCGTCGTCGAGCGGGCCTTCGGTCGACGCCTGCAGATCCGCCACCTCGCCCGCGACGACGAAACCCGCCCACACCGCCGGAAGCCGACCCGCCTTGCGGTGATCGACCCGACGAGTCAGGGGCGACGGTGGGTACGCCGACAGGGACGTGGCCCCATGTCTGGGCTTCAGCCTCGCCCTTGGGGCTCGCCGAGAATCCGACTGGGTCGGGGCGGAACGCCGTTGCTGTTCCGAACCGTCGTTCCCGCTGGAGAGATGGATGCCGTGCTCGTACTACCAGCTGACCAAGGACCTGCCGTTCCTCAGCGGTGGAGGAATCAGGCGGCTTCCCAAAGGCCGGCTTCCAGGATCCGGGCGGCCTTGGTGATGCTGCCCGGCATCAGGTGCCGGTAGGCCCGGTACGTCTCCTCGATGGACTTGTGGCCCATCCACTCCGCGACGTCGGTGATGGGGATGCCGTTGCCGAGGGCGTTCGAGGCGAAGTAGTGCCGGAAGCCGTACATCCCGACCCCTTCCTCCGGCGGGAGGCCCGCGAAGAGCCGCTTCACCCTGCGTCCCTCCATGCCCTCGGTGAAGTGGCCGCCCGGGCCGCTTAGCGGGTAGCCGTCCTTCGTGGTGCCGTGTTTGGCCTCGTAGCGCTCGATCGCCTCCCGCACCGACCGAGGCAGGGGCACCTCCCGGAACTCCCCCGTCTTGCGGTGCTTCAGCTTCGCCGGCTTCAGCGTGTTGGAGTGGATCTGCTCCCGTACCCGGTACACGTCCTGCGCCACGACGTTGTTGACGTTCACCGCCCGCGCCTCACCGTTGCGCAGGCCACACCCCGCCATCATGACGATCTCCAGCGCCAAGTCCTCGTCGGCTACGGCCAGTGCTTTGGTCACGTAGGCGAGGGACGGAATGGCGACCGTTCCCCCAACGTATTCGGGTTCCTGGACACCCTTCACCGGGTCGTCCACCATGGCCCCTTTGGCGTACACGTCACGCAGGATGGTCTTGAGGACCCGGAATATGTTCACCTGGTTGCCTCGGCCCACCCCATCGCTCTCCATCTCATCGAGAAAGCGCTCGACCACCATCGGCGTGACCGAGTTCAGTTTCCGCGCTCCCCGGCGCGGGACGATGCGCACGTCGATCGAGCTGTCGACGTGCCAGCCGGTGGAATAGTCCGTCATCCTGCGCTGCCGGGGCCGCCACTGGTTCGCGCACTCCTCTCCTCGACCGTCAGCTGACCCAGCTCACGACGGGCCGCCGCCACCGACGGCGCCGTCGTCTTCTTCTCCGCATACAGCTGCGTGAGGCGGTCGATCGCGTCGTCCTGCGTGCCGTATCCGGACTCCTCGCGCTGCTTGCCCAGCGCGTCCCGGAAACGGATCGAGTACGGGTGAGGGCAGCGGCTGGGCTTCGTGCAGCCGCAGTCCTTGAAGAAGGGCCCCATGCCGCGGGCGAGCTGTCGGGCCATGTACGCACCATCCGTTCCAGCCCAAGAACCTGCTCAGGCGCCGCACTGTCGGTCGCAGGTCAGCAAGCGGGGACACGTCCGGGACGCATGCTGACCGTTTGCTGACCTGCGGGGGGCATATGATGCTCCTGACCTGCGGCAACGCCGAATAGTCAGATCTTGGACTTGAACATCTAACGCGCCCGCAACGTAGTCGAACGATGCTTCGCCCGCCTCAAGCAGTTCCGTGCGATCGCAACGAGGTTCGACAGGCGCACAATCGCTCCAGGCTGGGATCGTCAACGCAGCTCTGATCTTGCGACTGCGAGAACCTGTCGGATGATCATTTGTCAGACAGGCTCTAGGACTTGTCCGGGCGATCTCTGAGGCAACGGCGCCCTACACCCGTGAATCTCGTTATCGAAGGTCTCGTCGAGTGAGGTAGAAGGGCGGCATGGACACCGCCGTACTTGAGCAGATGCTGGACGAGACCTTCGATCACGCTGTCGTGCACCACGGATACACCAACTACATGCGCGACTACGAGGTCATCGTCTACGCGACGGCTGATCCCAGTACCGGCATCGCGCCGTCCCACCTGCGGTATCTCTTCCGGTACTGCGTTGAGGCCCGGTGTGAGACCTCAGTGCCGGCGGAGACCTGGCGGGTCTCCTTGGACGACCAGCTCATCGACCACGAATCCGGTGTCGACCTCGACGGATACGTCTGGGGCGTGAAGTGGCACGCCCTGTACCCGGGAGCCAAACTCCTTCCTGAGTCCGAGGCGACCCGCCGCTGGTCAAAGGCCCTCGGGCTCGACTTTCACGAGGTGCGCATTGAAACCAACGCGCACAACGTGACCTTGCTCTTCTCGGACCTTCGGGTGAGCGAGGTCCCAGTCGGATACGCACCATTCGTCACGGAGTAGGGGTCAGGATTCGTGTGATCTTGTGACTGCCGTCTGTCCGGGTCGTTCTTCCGGCCATGGGGCGGGGTGATCTGAGTGATGCTGAGTGGGAACGGCTGCGGCCGTTCCTGCCGGTCAGCAACGGGCGTTGTGGCCGGTGGCGGGACCACCGGCAGGTGATCGACGGGATTCTGCACCGCGTGCGGACCGGCGTGCAGTGGCGTGACCTGCCCGAACGGTTCGGGCCTTGGAAGACTGTTTATGAACGGCACCGGCGGTGGTCGGCCGACGGGACGTGGGAGCGTCTGCTCCAGCAGGTCCAGGCCGCGGCCGACGCCGCAGGCGAGATCGACTGGGACGTTTCCGTCGACTCCACCATCGTGCGGGCGCATCAGCATGCCGCAGGTGCGCGCACCGACCCACCGCCTGCCCCCACCTCAAAGGGGGCCGAAGGGCCAGAACATCAGGACGAAACGCCGTGGCAGAGCCTGCACGCCCGCCTGGTGGAGGTGGTGCAGGAGGTGAGGGCCTGGGCCGCTCGCGCGGCGGCTTCACCACCAAGCTCCACCTGAGTGCAGATGGCCGCTGCCGCCCACTGTCCCTGATCGTCACGCCAGGTCAGCGGGCTGACTGCACGCAGTTCAAGCCGGTTCTGGAGAAGATCCGTGTCCCGAAGATGGGGCCGGGCCGGCCCCGCAAGAAGCCCGACAGCGTCGCCGCCGACAAGGCCTACAGCAACCGGCCATGCCGCGAGTACCTGCGACACCGGGGCATCAGGCACACCATCCCGGAGAAGACCGACAGCCAGGCCGCCCGGCTCCGCAAAGGCTCATACGGCGGCCGGTCACCCGGCTTCGACGAAGAGCGGTACAAGAAACGCAACACCGTCGAACGGGCCATCAACCGACTCAAGCAGCACCGAGCCGTGGCCACCCGCTACGACAAGCGCCGGTACGTCTACCTCGGCACCGCAACCGTCGCAGCCCTCACGATCTGGCTCCGCACATGATCGCCCGGACAAGTCCTAGACGAAAATTCCTCAGCGGTGCCGGACGTCTCGCATCGACCGCGAGACCATAGTGACCGGGAGCACCACTATGAGAGCACTGCTTTACCCCTCACATCACCTCAGCAAAGCCGTCGCTACGCCACGGCCTCTCTGAAGTCGGCGCTTCCCGCCACTGCGCCCCCTATCTGCAGCGGCAGCAGCGAGACTCACTACCTGACCATGAGTCAGGTAAGTCAGCAAAAGGTCAGCATCGATCCGATCGAACCCTGTCACACATGACTTAAGACGAGACTCGACACGCTCCCTCGCGAGCCCAGTGGACCCCGCCCCTCGGCCACAGGACCGGCAGCGGATCGGGGGTCCTGGCATGGCGGGCGCGAGTAGGAGCACGACCCACCCGCTCACACGTTTATCCAGGTCAGCGCACCCGTCCCCGCGGCTTCAGCGGGGTGGCGGGCAGTTCCGGGGCGGACAGGCGGGCACCGTCGTAGCCGTGCACCTCGCCGAACCGTGAGCCCTTCTCCCAGTCCTCGCGCGCCTGTACGATCTCGTCACCGGATCGGCCGACGAAGTTCCACCACATGACGATCTCCTCCTCGAAGGGTTCGCCGCCGAGGAGCATCAGGCCCGCGTCCGAGAGGGCGCGGAGGGGGAGTTCGGTGCGGCCGCAGCCGAGGTAGAGCATGGAGCCGGGCAGGACGGGGACGCCGTCGACGTGGGCTTCGCCGGACATGGCGAGGACCGCGTACTCGAAGTCGGGTTCCAGGGGCAGGTTCGTCTCGGTGCCCGCCGTGAGGGCGAGGTCGGCGCCGACGAGCGGGGTGTACGTGGTGCCCGGCGAGGCTGCGCCGTCGAGCTCGCCGAGGATCACCGTGGCGGTGAGGCCGGGCGCGGTGACCCGGGGCAGTTCGGCGTGGTGCTGGAAGTGCGGTTCCACGTGCCGGTGGGCGTCGGGGAGCGCGACCCAGAGCTGCGCGCCGTGCAGGAAGCGGGCGTGCGGGCGGGGGCTCTCCTCCGAGTGGGAGATCGCCCGGCCGGAGGTCATGAGGCCCAGTTCGCGCGGGCGGATCGTCTGCAGGCCGCCCGTGGAGTCGCGGTGCAGCACCTCGCCCTCGTGGAGCCAGCTGACGGTCTGCAGGCCCATGTGCGGGTGGGGCGGGACCTGCATGCCGGGCTCGTCGGCGATGTCGTCGGGGCCGTAGTGGTCGACGAAGGCCCAGGCCCCGACCATGCGCCGGCCCAGGTTCGGGAGCAGCCTGCGGACCTCGGTCGACTCGCCGAGCTGGACGCGGCGGGGGCTGAGCAGCTCCCGTACCGGTTCGGCGACGACGAAGCCGCGGCCGCCGCACACCGTCAGCGCGGCCTGACGATCGAGATTGCTCATGTCGCTCAACCATCCTTAAGTGGAATGTTCAACCAACCGGCGGTGTTGACCTGGTCGACCACCTCACAGGGTGGCAGATCCGGGGCTCTGGAAAGGGAGAGCAAGTGAGCGACACGTACTACGAGTTCGGAACGGCCGGGGAACGCTGGGAGCGTGCGCAGCTGTTCTTCGACGCCAAGGAGTACGGAACAGCCGTCCGCATCCTGCACGGCCTCGTCGCCGAGCACCCGGAGCAGACGGCCCAGCGGCTCCTCCTCGCCCGGGCCTACTACCACTCCGCGCAGCTCTCCCGCGCCGAGACCGAGCTGCGCACGATCCTGGAGCGCGACCCGGTCGAACACTACGCCCGGCTGATGCTGGGGCGCACCCTGGAGCGCCTGGGCCGCCCGGACGAGGCCGCGCCGCACCTGCGGATGGCCGCCGCCATGGCGGGCGAGACCCTGTCCTGACGCGAATCTGATACCCCCGCACGGTATCGTCGGGGCCGGGAGGTCCTGAATCGTGCGCGCACACCGAGCGGAACGCGGCAGACGAGCAGGAGGTGCCATCGGGCACCTCCTGCTCGTCGTCGTGCTCGCGCTCGGGGTGTTCCTGATGCACTCCGTCGGCCACCCCGAGGGCTCCGGCGGCAGCATGGACGGCATGGCCGACATGGCCACCGCTTCCGCCCCGCACCACAGTGCCCCCGCGCACGCCGCCACCCCCGGAACTCCGGAGCGCGCCGCCGCCCCGCACGACGCCGGGGACTCCGACGCCCGGCACGCTCCGGGGTCGGGGATGGACATGACCACCCTCTGTGTGGCCGTCCTCGGCGCCTGGCTGCTCGCCGGTCTCCTCCGGGCGGCCCTCGGGCGCCGCCCCGACTGGCTCGCCCTCCTTCTCGCGCGGCTCGCCCCCGCGCTCGGGCCGCACGCCCCTCCCCCGCGTCCCCCGGACCTCGCCCAGCTGTCCGTCCTGCGGATCTAGACCGACCCCGACGCGCCACGGGCCCCTTCGTGCTGCCCGCGCGCGCCTCCGGTCTTCCCTTCCGCCCGTACGTCGTACGTACACACAGCACCCACGAGGTCTCACCATGCGTGCCTTCACGAACCGCACCACTCGCAAGCTCGCCCTGGCCGCCGCCCTCGCCGGAGCCGGGCTGCTCCTCACCGCCTGCGGCACCGACGACGGCATGAGCGGCATGGACCACGGCGGCATGTCCGCCTCGTCCTCCGCGACCGCCTCCGCTCCGGCCGCCGGCGGCGGCGACACCGCCCCCGGCGACTTCAACGACGCGGACGTCATGTTCGCGCAGATGATGATCCCCCACCACCAGCAGGCCCTGGAGATGGCGAAGCTCGCCGACGGCCGGGCCGAGGACCCCGAGGTCAAGAAACTGGTCACCGCGATCGAGCAGGCCCAGGACCCCGAGATCCAGAAGATGAAGACCTGGCTCAAGGGCTGGGGCAAGCCCGAGGCGCCCGCCATGAACCACGGCGGCATGGCCGGGATGATGTCCGAGCAGGACATGAAGGAGCTGACCGCCACCAAGGGCAAGGCCTTCGACCGCAAGTTCGCGGAGCTGATGATCGCCCACCACGAAGGCGCCGTCGGCATGGCGAAGGACGAGCAGCAGAGCGGCAGCAACGCCGCGGCCAAGAAGCTCGCCGACGACGTCGTGCGGACCCAGTCCGCCGAGGTCGCCCAGCTGAAGAAGATCCTCGACCGGCTCTGATCCGGTTCCTTCCCGGCCCACGCGCGCGCGTGGGTCACGGCGGCCCGTCCCGGGAGGGACGGGCCGCCCCGTCGGCGCACCCGCGTGCCTCCCTGGACGGGCCACCCCCGGCGTACCCCGGGTGCCCTCCGGACGGTGCGCGCCCGCCGCCGTGCCCGAAGCCCTTCCGTACCCCTGGCGAAAGAACGATGAAGACGTACTTCTCCGGCCGCCCGGCCACGACCCTCGGCGCCGCCCTCACCGCCGCCCTCGCGCTGACCCTGACCGCCTGCTCCTCCGGGGACCCGGCCGACGATGCCGCCGGTGCCCGAGCCGCGCTCAGCCACATCCACGGCCTCGGGCTGCGCGACGACACCCTCTACGTCGCCACCCATCAGGGTCTCCACCGCCCGGACGCCGAGGGCCGGCCGGTCCTGGTCGGTGACCGACGTGACGACTTCATGGGCTTCACGGTCACCGCGAAGGGCGACTTCCTCGCCAGCGGGCACCCGGCGCCCGGCGGCGACGGACCCGCCGACCTCGGGCTCATCACGTCGACGGACTCCGGCCGCAGCTGGCGGGAGAAGTCCCTCGCGGGGAAGGTCGACTTCCACGCGCTCGACACCGCGCCCGACTCCACCGTCTACGGCTACGACAGCGCGAACGGCCTCCTGCGGGTCAGCGCCGACGGCGTGACCTGGGAGGACCGCGCCGCGCTCCGCGCCCTCGACATCGCCGTCTCCCCCGCCGCCCCCGGCACCGTCCTCGCCACCACCGAGACCGGCGTGGTCCGCTCCACGGACGGCGGCCGGACCTTCGCCCCGGCCTCCGAGCGGGTCCTCGCGTACGTGTCGTGGGCCGCCCCGGACGCCCTCTTCGGCATCGACCCGGAGGGCGTCCTCTTCCGCGGGACGGCCGGGGGCACCTCCTGGACCCGGATCGCCACCGTGCCGGGCGGCGCCCCGCAGGCGCTCACCGCCGTGGACGCCCGCCGGCTGCTCGTCGCCACCCAGGACGGGGTGTACGAGTCACGTGACGCGGGCCACCGCTTCGTGCGGCGGATGGCGGTGGAATCCGGCGGCGGCCACTGACAGGCCCCACGCCTCCGCCCGGCGGATCAAGGCCGAACAGGCCCTACGCCTCCGTCCGGCGGTCCACGACCACCTCACCGCCCACCACGACCGTCTCCGCCACCGTGCCCGGGATCTCCTCGGGGGCGATGCGCAGGATGTCGCGGGAGAGGACGACGAAGTCGGCCAGCTTGCCCACCGTCAGCGAGCCCCGCTCGTGCTCCAGGAAGTTGGCGTGGGCCGAGCCCATCGTGTAGCCCTCGACGGCGGTGGCGACGTCGATCGTCTCGCCCGCCGTCCAGGCCTCGCCGCCGCCGGGCGGGCGGCGGGTGACGGCCGCGTGGATGCCGACCATCGGGTCCATCTCGGCGACGTTCCAGTCGCTGGAGAGGGCGAGGACCGCGCCGGCCGCGTGCAGGCTGCGCAGCGGCCAGGCCTTGTGCCAGCGCTCGGGGCCGACGTTCTCGGCCCAGTCCTGGCCGGGCCCGGCGATGTCGGGGGCTGCGTGCCGGGGCTGCATGCAGGCGATGACGCCGAGCTCGGCGAAGCGCGGGGTGTCGGCCGGGTCGAGGCACTCGACGTGGACGACCTGGTGGCGGGCGTCGCGCGGCCCGTTGACGGCGCGGGCCCGCTCGACGGCGTCGAGGACGGTGCGGATGCCCCGGTCGCCGGTGGCGTGGACGAAGCACTGGAAGCCGCGCGCGTCGAGCCGGGTGAGCAGCTCGGCGAACTCCTCGGGCGGGTAGAAGGTGTCGCCGCGGTGGTGGGAGCAGCCGGCGTACGGCTCCAGGAGGGCGGCGGTGCGGGGTTCGACGACGTCGTCGATGTACAGCTTGAGCGGACCGACCCGCAGTCGGTCGTCGGCGTACGCGGCGGCCGCCGCCTCGAAGGCGTCGAGGTCCGCCTCGGTGGTGCCGCGCGGGTGGAAGAGCGCGGCGACGATCCGGGAGCGGAGCCGGCCCTCGGCGCGGGCGCGCTCGAAGAGGGCGAGGTCGTCGAGGGAGTTCTGCGGTTCGACGACGGTGGTGATGCCGTAGCCGATGGCGTCGTCGAGGCTCTTGGCGAGCCGGCCGTACTGCCGGTCGGTCGAGGCCCAGGGGAGGCCGAGCGCGCGTAGGGCGCGGTGGCCGTCGCGGGAGAGGCCCTTGACGGCGAAGTCCTTGACGAAGCCGGTGGGCTCGCCGGTGGCGGGGTCGGTGACGGCCCGTCCGAAGGGCAGGTCGGTGTGGTCGCGGTCGACGCCGAGGCGGCGGAGGGCGGCGGTGTTCAGCCAGGCTGTGTGGACGTCGTAGCTGAGGACGAGGGCGGGGGTGTCGCCGGTGGCCGGGTCGAGGTCGGCGGCGGTGGGCATCCGTCCGTCGGGGATCGCGGAGTAGTCGAAGGCCTCGGCCTCGATCCATTCGGCGTCCGGGTGGGCCTCGTGCCAGGTGCGGATGCGTGCGTGGATCGCGTCGAGGGTGCGGGCTCCGACGAGCTGGACGCAGGCGTCGTCGGAGCCGAGGCGGACGTGGTTGTGGGCGTCGACGAAGCCGGGCAGGACGAGTCGCCCGCCGGCGTCGAGGATCCGGGTGTCGGGGCCCGTCCAGTCGGCCGCTTCGGCGTCGGGGCCGATCCAGACGATGCGGCCGGCGCGCACGGCGAGGGCCTCGGCCTCGGGGAGCGCCGGGTCGACGGTGTGGATGCGGGCCCCGGTGAGGACGAGGTCGGCGGGGGCGGTGCGGTTCATGGGGCGGAACTCCGTGTCGTGCGGGGGTGCTTACTGGACGGGGGTGACGGTGCGGCGGGCGAGGAGCACGTACACCAGGGCGGAGACGACCGAGCCGAGGAGGGTGAGGTCGGCGCCGCCGAGCGGGGCGACGAGGGGGCCGGTCCACAGCTCGGAGTCGCAGGTGAGCGCGGAGAAGACGAGGCCGGCGAGGAGAGCGGTCATGCCGGCCGGGTGCCAGCCGGAGCGGTACCAGTAGGCGCCGCCCGTGTCGGCGTGCAGACCCGCGGAGTCGTACGTACAGCGGCGGAGCACCATGTCGGCGAGGAAGACCCCGCCCCAGGGGGCGAAGACGATGATCAGGAGGGAGAGGAAGGAGAGGAGGGAGGTGGTGAAGTCGGTGAGGAAGAGGGCGCCGAGGGAGCCGACGGCGGTGACGGCCGCGCTGATGACGATGGCGCGGGCCCGGCTCCAGGGGATGCCGAGGACCTGGAGGTTCAGGCTCGACGAGTAGAGCGTGATGATCGAGTTGGTGACGGAGCCGCCGAGGACCAGGGCGAGGAAGAGGGGCTGGAACCAGCCGGGGAGGAGGCTCTCGGTGCCCGCGACGGCGTCGGTCATGTCGGCCTGGGTCGCGGCGGCCACCCCGGCGACGCCGAGGGCGACGGAGGAGACGAAGCCGCCGAGGGCGCCGCTCCAGGTGACGGCCTTGAGGCTGGTGGTGCGGGGCAGGTAGCGGGTGTAGTCGGCGGGCATGGGCAGGTACGAGAAGGGGCCCGCGAGCATCACGACGAAGGCGAGGCTCCAGCCGGAGGCGCCGGGCGCGGCGGCGGGGGCGGCGGTGTCGGCGCCGGGCAGGACGAGGACGAGCAGGGCGGCGAAGCCGGCGGCGAGGACGTACGCCATCCAGCGTTCGGCGAACTGGACGGTGGCGTGGCCCCAGAGGGCGACGGCGAAGGTCAGCGCGAGGGTGACGGCGAGCGCGAGGGCGCGGGCGGTGTGTCCGCCGTTCCAGCCGAGGTCGGTGAAGAAGGCTTCGAGGGCGAGGGTGCCCACGACGGTGTTGACGATGGTGTAGCCGATGCTGACGATCCAGTTCAGCAGACCGGCGGGCCAGTTCCCGCGGCGGCCGAAGGCGGCGCGGGAGATGACGAGGGTGGCGGTGCCGGTGCGCACGCCGCTGAGTCCGGCCGCGCCGATGGCGAGGAAGGAGAGGCCGCCGAGCACGACGACGGCGGTGGCCTGCCAGAAGGAGAGCCCGAAGGCGACGGCGAGGGCGCCGTTGATGACGTAGGTGAAGGTGAGGTTCGAGCCGAACCAGAGCCAGAAGACGTCCTTGGCGCCGCCGTGCCGTTCGGCGTCGGGGATGGGGTCGATTCCGTGTTCCTCGACCTGGAAGACCTCGTCGGTCGCTGTCCGGCCCGTGGTCACGGGCACCGTCTCGTGTTCGAGCACACCGCACTCCTGTCGTGAACGACGCCTGCACGCCGCCTTGAATGCCGTTCTAACTCTTAGAACGGCATTCAAGATGTGCGATGGGTTCAGGCCACGTCAAGACCTGCGGAGGTTGCGATTAAGGTCGATCCCGTACGGCACAGGACGCCGGGCGACACGGAACAGCGGGACGGGAGCGGGGCCGGTGGCAGGCGCGGCACGACGGCGGGACGGGAACATCACCCAGGAACGGATGCTGGAGGAGGCCATGGCGGCGATCGCCGAGGACGGCCTCGCCTCCCTCACCATGTCGGCCCTCGCCGAGCGGCTCGGCACCAGCGGCGGCCACATCCTGTACTACTTCGGCAGCAAGGACCTGCTGCTGCTCGCCGCCCTCCGGTGGAGCGAGGCCGCGCTCGCCGAGGAGCGGCGCGCCCTGCTCGCCCGGCGGATCACGGCCGAGCGCAAGCTCGACCTCTTCCTCGAGCTCTACCTCCCGCGCGGCCCGCGCGATCCGCGCTGGACCCTGTGGATCGAGCTCTGGGCCCGCACCCCCGGCAACGCCGCACTCCGCGAGGCCCAGGCCGAACTGGACACGGGCTGGCAGGAGGACCTGGAGACCCTGCTCAGGACGGGCGCGGCACGCCGGCGTTTCGCCCCGCTGGACGCCGGCGCACGCGCCTCCGAACTCCTGGCCCTGCTCGACGGGTTGAGCACCCGGGCGGTCCTCGGCCAGGAGCCGGGCCGGGACCCCCGGCCCGCCCTGGAGGCCGCGCGCTCGGCGGCGCGCGCCCTGATCCCCCTCTACGCCGAGGAAACCGAAAGGAAGTGACGGAGCATCAGCCCCGGTAGGCCTCCAACAGCCGCAGCCACGCCTCGCTCAGCGTCGGATACGCGGGGACGGCGTGCCACAGGCGGGCGATCGGCACCTCGCCCGTGACGGCGACCGTCGCCGAGTGCAGGAGCTCCCCGATGCCGGGCCCGACGAAGGCGGCTCCGAGGATCACCTCCCGGTCCAGGTCGACGACCATCCGGGCGTGCCCTCGGTACCCCTGGGCGTAGAGGCCGGCCCCGGCGACGGACCGCATGTCGAGGTCCACGGCCCGGACCCGGTACCCGGCGCGCTCCGCCTCGGCGAGGGTGAGCCCGACGGCGGCCGCCTCGGGGTCGCTGAACACGACCTGTGTCACGGCCGCGTGGTCGGCGGTGGCCGCGTGTGCGCCCCACCGCCCGGTGTCCAGGGCGGAGTCGCCGTCCCTCGCGCGGGCGGCGATCGCGGCGCCCGCGATCCGGGCCTGGTACTTGCCCTGATGGGTCATGAGCGCACGGTGGTTGACGTCGCCGACGGCGTAGAGCCAGTCGCTTCCGGTGACCCGGAGGCTGTCGTCGACGTCGAGCCAGGAGCCCGGTGTCAGACCGACCGTCTCCAGGCCGATGTCCTCGGTGCGCGGCTTGCGTCCGGTCGCGAACAGCACCTCGTCGCCCTCGACGTGGTCGCCGCCCTCCAGGAGCACGGTGACCGGGCCGGTGCCCCCGTCGCGTACCACCGCGCTCACCGCCGTGTCGGTACGGACGTCAGCGCCGCGCGCGGTGAGCGCGGCGGCCACGTGCTCGCCGAGGAACGGCTCCATGCGCGGCAGCAGCCCCCCGCCCCGTACCAGCAGGGTCACCTTCGCCCCGAGGGCCTGGTACGCGGTGGCCATCTCCACGCCCACCACTCCCCCACCGACCACGACGAGCCGCTCGGGCACCCGGTCGGAGCTGGTCGCCTCACGGCTGGTCCAGGGATGCGCCGCGGGCAGCCCCGGCAGCTCCGGCAGGAGGGGGCGGGTGCCGGTGCAGACGGCGACCGCGTGCCGGGCGGTCAGCACGTGACGCTCGCCCTCGGGACCCGTGACCTCGACCTTGCGCGGCCCGTGGAGGCGGCCGTGGCCGCGGAAGGCCCGTACGCCGATCGAGTCCAGCCAGTCGACCTGGCCCCCGTCCTTCCAGTGGCCGACGACCTCGTCCCGGTGGGCGAAGACCTCCATCGCGTCCAGCGGGCCGTAGACCGACTCGCGCAGACCCGCGACCTTCCGGGCGTCCGAGCGGGCGATCGCGGGGCGGAGCAGCGCCTTGCTGGGCATGCACGCCCAGTACGAGCACTCGCCGCCGATCAGCTCGCTCTCGACGATCGCCGCGGTCAGGCCGCCCGCCCGCACCCGGTCGACGACGTTCTCGCCGACCGGGCCCGCGCCGATCACCACGACGTCGTAGGTGTGCTCGTCTTCCACCGTTCGTGTCATGGGTCCCAGTCTGGTGGCAGCGGTGCGGAATAGCGCGGCTCGATACGCCGTTGTGCCGGGCGAGTCCCCGGGGGACCGTGAGGACCACGCCAGGAGACCCGAAAGGTAGGCAGCATGAGCACCGTAGAGCTCACCAAGGACAACTTCGACGAGATCGTGAGCGGGAACGAGTTCGTGCTCATCGATTTCTGGGCTTCGTGGTGCGGTCCCTGCCGTCAGTTCGGCCCGGTCTTCGAGGCGGCGTCCGAGCGGCACCAGGACCTCGTCTTCGCCAAGGTGGACACCGAGGCGCAGCAGGAGCTGGCCGCGGCGTTCGAGATCCGCTCGATCCCGACCCTGATGATCGTCCGCGACAACGTGGCCGTGTTCGCACAGCCGGGCGCGCTGCCGGAGAACGCCCTGGAGGACGTCATCGGGCAGGCGCGCAAGCTGGACATGGACGAGGTCCGCAAGTCGATCGAGGACGGGCAGGCGAAGTGACCCACGGCGAGAGGGGTACGGGAGGCCCTCCCGTACCCCTCTCGCGTGCTGTCGCGGACTGCGGGCCGTCAGCGCTCCAGGACCAGCGCCAGGCCCTGGCCGACGCCGATGCAGAGGGCGGCGAGGCCCGTGCCGGAGCCGGCGGCGGCGAGCTGGTGCGCCACCGAGCCGGCCAGTCGGGCGCCGGACGCGCCGAGCGGGTGGCCGATCGCGACCGCTCCGCCGCGAGGATTCACGATGTCGGGGTCCAGTTCCGGCCATTCCGCGAGGCAGCCGAGCGACTGGGCCGCGAAGGCCTCGTTGAGCTCGAAGGTCGTCAGGTCGGCGAAGGAGCGCCCGGCCTTCTCCAGGGCCCGGCGGACCGCCTCGACCGGGCCGAGGCCGAAGAGCTGGGGCTCGATCCCGGTGACCGCGGAGGTGCGGATCCGGGCGAGGGGCTCGCGGCCGGTCTCGCGCAGCCCGTCCTCGTCGACGAGGAGCAGGGCGGCGGCGCCGTCGTTGAGCGGCGAGGAGTTGCCCGGGGTGACGGTGCCGCCCTCGGGGCGGAAGGCCGGCTTGAGCTTGGCGAGGGCCTCCATGGACGTGGAGTCGCGGATGCACTCGTCGCGGGCGAGGTCCACGCCGGGATACGGGACGACCTCGTCGTCGTAGAGCCCCTTCGCCCAGGCCTCGGCCGCCTTGCGGTGGCTGGCGAGGGCGAAGGCGTCCTGCTGCTCGCGGGTGATGCCGTGCTTGTCGGCGACGAGCTCCGCGCCCTCGCCGAGCGAGACGGTCCACTCGGCGGGCATCTTCGGGTTGGTCATGCGCCAGCCGAGGGTCGTGGAGTGGAGCTGCTGGTGCCCGGCGGGGAAGGCCCGCTCGGGCTTCTGCAGGACCCAGGGGGCGCGGGACATCGACTCGACGCCGCCCGCGATCGCCACGGAGGCGTCGCCGAGGGCGATGGCGCGGGCGGCCTGGATGACGGCTTCGAGGCCGGAGCCGCAGAGGCGGTTGACGGTGACGCCCGGGACGGTGACGGGCAGGCCCGCGAGGAGGACGGCCATCCGCGCGACGTCGCGGTTGTCCTCGCCCGCGCCGTTGGCGTCGCCGAAGTAGACGTCGTCCACGCGCGCGGGGTCGAGCGCGGGCGAGCGGTCGACGAGCGCGCGGACCACGTGAGCCGCGAGGTCGTCGGGGCGCACGCCGGCGAGGGCGCCGCCGAACTTCCCGATCGGGGTGCGGACGGCGTCGACGATGTAGACGTCGCGGATGCTCATCGGTTCTCTCCCACGTGACCTGCGGAACGACTCTGTTCGCCTGGTGAATCAATCTTCGCCCGATCGGGCGCGCAGAGTCTCTGCCGGACGGCCCGCCGTGTCAACGGGCCGCTTCGGGACACCGGAGAGGGGGCGGGGGTCAGCGGGCCGCGGCGGGGCGGACCAGGGCCGTGAGGCCGTAGTCGAGCTCGCGGCCGTCGACGAGCAGCGCCTCGACGGTGAGCGTCTCGGGGTCGATGTCGGCGCGGATGCCGTGCCCCTCGTAGATCGGGTAGCCCGTCTCGCCGTGCCGCCCGGTGGCCTCGACGACGGCCGAGCGGACGGCGCTGTCCGCGACGGCGGCGCCGCCGCGGTCCTCGACGTGCTCGGGCACCAGCAGGATCTCGAACCGCTTCGGAACTGTGCTCATGCACCGAAGCTAAGCGCTCGGCCAAGCTCCCGCCGGGCGACGCCGGGGTGCCACCGGGCTCCCGCAGGGCGACGCCAGTGCCACCGGGCTCCCGCAGGGCGACGCCGGATGTCACCGGGCTCCCGCAGGGCGACGCCGGGCCGCCGGCGGGGAGCCCGGCGGGGCCGTCAGCTCGATTCCCGCCGGACGACCCGCGAGTCGAGCAGGTCGCGGGAGACGGGCGGGGCGTCCGTCTCCCGTACGGCGCGGTCGACCAGCTCCGCCAGCTCGCGGCCGGCCACCATGTCGATCCGCACGGTGGAGAGCCGGGGGCGAAGGAGCCGGCCGAGGAGCAGGTCGTCGGCGCCGACGACGGCGGTCTCCTCGGGCACGGAGATCCCGGCGTCCTGGAGCGACCGCATCAGGAGCATCGCGTACTCGTCGTTGTACGCGAAGACCCCGTCGAGCCCGAGCTCGCGCCACCGCGCGGCGAGCGCGTCGGCCGACTCCTCCTCGTACCGCAGCGGCAGGGGTACGACGGTGGCACCGGCGGCCTCGGCCGCGCGGCGCGCGCCGTCGAGCCGGGGTCCGGAGAACATGGCGAGGCCCGGCTCCTCGGGGACGACGACGCCGATCCGGCGCCGGCCGGTCTCCAGGAGGTGCTCGGTGGCGACCTCGCCGACCCGGCCCTGGTCCATGACGAGGGCGTGGGTGCCCTCCACGCGCTGGGTGCCGAGGGTGATCACGGCCCGGGCCCCGGACCGCTTGAGGATCTCGACGCCCTGCCCGGTCAGCTCGACCTCGCCGAGGGAGACCACGGCCACCGGCCGCAGCTCGGCCCAGGCGCGGGCGGCCTCCTCGGCCCGGAGGCCGACGCTGCCGTACTGCACGACCGTGTAGTCGAGGCGGCGCAGGGCCCACTGGAAGTCGTTGAAGAACTGGCTGTACAGCGGCCCGACGGGGACGTGGGGGGTCGGGAGCAGCACCATGCGGCTGTGGCCCGCGCGCAGGCTGCGGGCCGCGGCGTGCGGCACGTAGCCCAGCTCCTCGGCCGCCTCGCGCACCCGCTGCCGGGTGGGCTCGCTGATGCGGACGGCCGAGGTGTTGTTCAGGACGTACGAGACGGTGGCCCGGGAGACGCCCGCGAGCCGGGCGACATCGGCGCTGGTCGGGACCGCACGCCCGGAGGGGCGCTCGGGGGACTGTTCGGTTGGCTGGCTCATCGATCCGGCATCTTTCCAGAACGATCCGGCGCAGGGTCTGGCGGATGGCCGGATCTGAGTGCTACACAATGCTCACACGTGCCACTGACACGTGTCACCTCCCTTGTTCCATCCGCTTCTCGCCCCCGCATCGGGCGATCTCCCCAGGAGGGCAAAGTGGCCCTTTCCTCCCCCGGCACCGGCACGTCCGTCCCCGGTTCCCCCA
>NZ_MWIG01000430.1:0-3767 GCF_002156145.1 Streptomyces sp. NRRL B-24572
TACCTGCGGGTCGCGGGCGCGCTCCGCCCGGAGCTCACCGTGGACGGCGTCCACGCCGAGTACCACGGCAGCCCCAACCCCCTCGCGGCCGGCACCGCCACCGTCACCTACACCGTCCGCAACACCGGGAACGTGCGGCTCGGCGCCCGCCAGGCCGTCCGCGTCAACGGCCTCTTCGGCTCCTCGGTCCTCGCCTCCGGCGTCCGCGACCTCGGCGAACTGCTGCCCGGCAGCGCCCTGACCGTCACCGCCGAGGCCGAGGGCATCGCACCGCTGTTCCACGCCTCCGCCGTCGTCTCCGTCCAGCCCGTGCGGACCCGGGACGGCGTCGACCCCCGGCTCCCCTCGCTGACCCGCTCGGTGCCGCTGTGGACGGTGCCGTGGACGGCGCTCGGCCTGCTCCTCCTCCTGGCCGCGGGCGTCATGTGGCGCGTTCGGGCGCGGCGGAACGGGCGCCGGCCGAAGGCGGCGGCGGCCCCGAAGACGTCCACCGAGAAGCCCGAGAACCCCGAACTCCCCGACAAGGAGCTCATCGTGCAGTTCAGTCGCCTCACCCGGCGGACCGCGGCCGGCATGGCGCTCGCCACGACGACGGCCCTCGCCGGCGTCGGCATCCTCACCGTCCCGGCCGCCACGGCCGCCCCGCTGGGCACCGCACGCATCACCCCGGGCGAGGGCGCCGACGACACCAGCATCGCCCTGACCACCTCCGGCGCCTGCCCTGCGCCCGCCACCCACGTCCTCGTGAAGGTGACCGGCAAGGGCTTCCCCGCCGACGGCAAGAACGTGGTCGGCAACGCCCCCCTCACCACCTACGGGCAGGACCCGACCGGCACCGGCTTCGTCGTGCCGCTGACCATGACCATGCGGGACTACGCCAACGAGGCCGGATTCACCACCCTCGAAGGCCGGTACGACCTGACGGTGATCTGCCGGAAGGCCTTCGGCACCGAGACGTACGGGGACTTCACCGGATCGCTCTGGTTCACCTCGCCCACCGTCTACCAGGACACCGACCCGGGCGGCACGCACCCGACCGGTACGCCCAGCGGCACCCCGACCGGTACGCCGACGTCCACGGCGACCCCCACCGGCACGGCGACCGCCACCCCGAGCGACACGGCCACCGCCTCGCCGACCGATACCACCTCCCCCTCGGCGACCGCGAGCCCGACCGCCACCGACACCGCCTCGGCCCCCGCGACCGGCGGCGACACCGTCGGCGTCTCCACCAGCATCCGGCCCACCACCGCCTCCCCCTCGGCCACCGGCCCCTCCGACGCGGGCGGCACGGACGGCTCCGGCTCCGGCTCCGGTGGCGCCCCGGGCGCGGGCGGGGCCGGCGGCAGCGGCGGCGGCCACGGAGGCGGCGGCCTGGCGCACACCGGAGCCGACCCCCTGCTGCTCGGCCTGCTCGCGGCCGCCCTGGTGGCCGCCGGCACCTTCGCCGTCCGGTGGGCCCGCCGCCGCGGACTGCTCACCTCCGGCACCCACTGAACCCCCCGACGTACGGAGCACACCCGATGACAGCCACCCTCACCCCGGTGGACGTGCGCCCCGCCCCCGCCGGGCCCGCACCCCGCTCCAGCCGGCTGTGGACGGTCGGCGGCACCCTGGCGATCCTGGGCGCGCTGCTCCTCGGATTCGTCGCCGAGGTCGGACCGCTCGGCGACCTCCGCCAGGAGCGGGACCGCCGCGTCGGCTACGCCGATCTGCGCGGCTCGCTGGCCGAGGCCACCGCGCCGATCGGCCCGTCCACCGAACCGGGCGCCCCCGTCGCCCTGCTGAAGATCCCTCAGCTCGGCGTGAAGGAGGTGATCCGGGAGGGCAGCTCCGCCGAGGTGCTCGCCGCGGGGCCCGGGCACCGCCGTGACACGGTGCTGCCCGGGCAGGCCGGGAACAGCATCGTCATGGGCCGCCGGGCGGGGTACGGGGGGCCGTTCCGGCACCTGGACACCCTGCAGCCCGGCGAGTCGATCAAGGTCGTCACCGGCCAGGGCGAGCACACGTACCGGGTGACGGGGATCCGCAGGGCGGGCGACCCCAAGCCGCCCGCCATCCAGGCCGGGCAGGGCCGGCTCACGCTGATGACCGCGACCGGCTCCCCGTACCGCCCGGACGGGGTCCTCCAGGTCGACGCCGAGCTGATCTCCCCGCCCCAGCCGGGAGCCGTCCCCGCCTTCCGCTTCGGCCGCGTCCCGGACGGCGAACTCCCGCTCGCCGGCCAGGCCTCGGCCTGGCTCCCGCTGGTGCTGTGGGCGCAGGCCCTGCTCCTCGCGGCGGCGCTGCTGGTCTGGGCGCGGACGCGGGTGCCCCGCGCGCACGTCTGGCTCGTCGGCTTCCCCGTCCTCGTCACGCTCGGCCTCACGGCCGGCGACAAGGCGGCGCTCCTCCTTCCCAACCTCCTGTAAGGACAGTCGTGGCTTCCCATCTGGACGCACGTTCCCTCTCCGCCTGGTTCGGCTCCCGCAAGGTCCTCAACCGGGTCTCGCTGACCATGCCCGCCGGCCGGGTCACCGCGCTCATCGGGCCCTCCGGCTGCGGCAAGTCGACCTTCCTGCGCATCCTCAACCGGATGCACGAGCTGATCCCGGGCGCCGAGCTCGCGGGAGAGGTGCTCCTGGACGGCGAGGACATCTACGCGCGCGGGCGCCGGCTCACCGAGGCCCGCCGCGACATCGGCATGGTCTTCCAGAAGCCGAACCCGTTCCCGGCGATGTCGGTGTACGACAACGTGACGGCGGGCCTGAAGCTGACCGGCGTCCGGGTCTCCGCCGCCGACCGGGACGTGCTCGTGGAGGAGTGCCTGACCCGGGCAGGCCTGTGGAAGGAGGTCCGCGACCGGCTGCGCCAGCCGGGCGGGGCGCTCTCCGGCGGTCAGCAGCAGCGTCTGTGCATCGCCCGCTCGCTGGCGGTCCGGCCGCGGATCCTGCTGATGGACGAGCCGTGCTCGGCGCTCGACCCCACGTCGACCCGGCGGATCGAGGAGACGATCCGGGAGCTCGCGGAGGAGGTCACCATCGTGATCGTCACCCACAACATGCAGCAGGCGGCCCGGGTCTCCGACCAGTGCGCCTTCTTCCTCGCGGAGCAGGCGACGCCGGGCGTGATCGTCGAGCACGGCCCCACGGACGTGATGTTCTCCAGCCCGCAGGACCAGCGCACCGCGGACTACGTGGAGGGCCGCTTCGGCTGAGCGGCGGGGAACGCGGTGAGGGCCCGTACGCGTCGCGTACGGGCCCTCACCGTGTGATCAGGCGGTCAGGATGCCCGGGTCGGACTGGCTCGCGGCACCGGTCTCGACGTGTCCGGCCAGGCGGCGGAGGAAGTCCGCGTGGACCGGGGAGGTGATCGTGACGTCGTACCAGTGGTGGGCGGCGGAGACGTCGACGCTGTGGGTCGTGGTGCCCTTCGGGACGGCGAGGGACACCGTGGTGCCGTAGGCGTTCGCGATGCTCACCGTCGTCGCCGCGCCCGCGTTGACGAAGGTGAGGTCCAGGGTGCCCGTGGTGGCGTTGTGCCGGGCCGTCACCTCCGGGACCGCCGTCTTGCCGGGGGAGCGGAAGCGGCGGAGGAAGCCGTTGGGGCCGTGGACCGTGAGGTCCGTGGTGCCCTTGGAGTACTTGGTGTTCCAGGTGTCGGCGATCGACTTGTTCGCCTCGGCCGTGTACGTCCACGGGACGTCCGTGCGGTTCGCCGACGTCACGTAGAACTGGGCGCCCGCCGCCGGGCCGCCGCTGAAGGTGAGGGTGTAGGTGCCCGCCGAC
>NZ_MWIG01000431.1:0-222 GCF_002156145.1 Streptomyces sp. NRRL B-24572
CCCCCAGGCCCCGTCCCGCGCACCGCCGGATCCCCGTCCCGGCGCCCCCGCGTCAGGCCAGTGAGCCTCCCGTCGCGTCGATCCAGTCGCCCGTCACCCAGCGCGCGTCGTCGGAGGCCAGGAAGGCCACCACGTCCGCTATCTCCGGCGGTGTCCCGACCGCGCCCAGCGCCGACAGCGCCGCCGCCCCCGCCCAGGCCTCCTCGTCCCCCCGCAGCCACT
>NZ_MWIG01000431.1:231-6968 GCF_002156145.1 Streptomyces sp. NRRL B-24572
ATGATCCGGCCGCCGTCCCGCAGCCGCTCCGCGCCCAGCTGTGCCAGGAAGAAGGGCGCCTTCGTGTTGACCGCGAAGATCCGGTCGTACTCCTCGTCACCGATCGCCGCGAACGGCCGCGACGCCCCGATGCCCGCGTTGTTCACCAGGATGTCCAGGCCGTCCGCCTGGGCGCCGAAGGTCCGCCACAGCGCCGCCGCGTCCCCCGGCACCCCCAGCTCCTGCCCCAGCGCGAAGGCGGACCCACCGGCCGCCTCGATCGCGGCGACCGCGTCCTTCGCCGCCTCCTCGTTCGTCCCGTAGTGCACCGCGACCCGCGCGCCCTCCCGGCCGAGCCGCTCGGCGATCCCCCGCCCGATGCCCCGGCTGCCACCCGTGACCAGCGCCGTCTTCCCGGCCAGCCTTCCTTCGAGCACGCCCATGGAGACGCCCCCCTCATTTCTGTAGCGGTCGTTACGCAAAGACCGTACCCCACGATTCGTAGTGAGCGCTATAGAATTCACTCCATGGTGACGAGACCGCGCGGCCGCCCCCGCTCCTTCGACCGGCTCACGGCCCTGGAGCAGGCGACGATGGCCTTCTGGGAGCACGGCTACGAGACGACCTCCGTCTCCGACCTCACCCGGGTCATGGGCATCAGCGCACCCAGCCTCTACGCGGCCTTCGGCGACAAGAAGACGCTGTTCGAAGAGGTCGTCGAGGCGTACGCGCGGTCGTACGGCGCCTATGGGGACCAGGCCCTCGCCGAGGAGGCGACGGCCCGGGACGCCGTCGGGCGCATGCTGCGCGAGGCCGCCCACGTCTTCACCGAACCGGGGCATCCGCGCGGCTGCCTGATGATCTCCGCCGCGACCAACTGCTCGACCCCCGAGGTCGAGGGGGCCCTGCGGGACCACAGGAACGCGAACCTGGCGACCGTCGAGGACCGCATCCGCCGCGACGTGGAGTCGGGCGGGCTGCCGGCCGGCACCGACCCCCGCGCGCTCGCCCGCTTCAGCGGCGCCGTCCTCCAGGGCATGTCCCAGCAGGCCCGCGACGGGGCGACGGCGGAGGAGCTGACGGCGGTGGCCGAGGCAGCGATGCGGGCCTGGCCGACAGGGGAGTGACGCACCCGCCGGGTCGCGGAAAGCCCCCGGAAACACCCGCGGGCTACGGCGCCCGGCGGGACCCTCAGCCCGCCCGGCACCGCAGCCCGGAGTTGCCCGGCCGGGGGTGTGCGGTCCCTCGGCCGTGTGGGAGGTCTCGGCGCAGTCAGGGCAGAGAGCGCCGGTTCCTCGTTCCATCCTCCTGTGCGGGGAGGATGGAGGCTCTGTTGCGTTCATTGTGGACTAGACCATTCTTGTCTGTCCATCCACAGGAACGCGGTCTTTCCCGGCCCATCCTCCAACACGGAGCCCGCGAGATCCAGGTTCACCGCCCCTGTAATTCCGCAGGTACGCTCGCACCGTGCCCTCCATGAACGACCTCGTCCGCCAGCACACCGCCCTGAGCGACTCCGACCTCGAGTGGCTCCACCTGCTGGTGTCGGAGTGGCAGCTGCTCTCCGACCTCTCCTTCGCCGACCTCGTGCTCTGGGTCCCGACCCTCGACGGCACGCGGTACGTCTCCGTCGCCCAGATGCGGCCCAACACCGGCCCCACCTCCTACCAGGACGACATGGTCGGCCATCTGGTGCCGCGCGGCCGCCGCCCGCTGCTCGACGCCGCCCTCGACGAGGGCCGGATCGTCCGCGAGGGCGACCCGGAGTGGCGCGAGGAGGTCCCGGTGCGGGTCGAGTCCATCCCCGTGCGCCGCGAGGGCCGGGTCCTCGGCGTCATCGCCCGCAACACCAACCTGCTGACCGTCCGCACCCCCTCCCGACTGGAGCTCACCTACCTCCAGTCGGCCTCCGACCTCGCCCAGATGATCGCCGCCGGAACGTTCCCCTTCCCCGGCGAGCAGGTCGACATGGACTCCTCGCCGCGCGCCGGCGACGGCCTCGTCCGGCTCGACGCCGAGGGCGTCGTCCAGTACGCCTCGCCGAACGCCCTCTCCGCGTACCACCGGCTCGGTCTCGCCGCCGACCTGGTCGGTCAGGACCTCGGCCAGATCACCGCCGAACTCGCTCCCTCCCGGGGCCCGGTGGACGAGGCCCTGGTCAAGCTGGCCTCCGGCTACGCGCCCCGCGAGTTCGAGGTCGAGGGCAACGGCGGGGTGATCCAGCTGCGGGCGATCCCGCTCAAGCCCAAGGGCACCCGGATCGGTTCGCTCGTCCTGCTCCGGGACGTCACGGAACTGCGTCGCCGCGAGCGCGAGTTGATCACCAAGGACGCCACCATCCGGGAGATCCACCACCGGGTGAAGAACAACCTCCAGACGGTGGCCGCCCTGCTCCGCCTCCAGGCCCGCCGGATGGACTCCGACCGCGGCCGCGAGGCCCTCAACGAGGCAGTGCGGCGCGTCGGTTCGATCGCCATCGTCCATGAGACGCTGTCCCAGAACCTGGACGAGCGGGTGCAGTTCGACGAGATCGCCGACCGGGTCATCGCGATGGTCGCCGAGATCTCCCCGGGCAAGGTCACCTGCCGGCGCAACGGCCGCTTCGGCATCCTGGACGCCGAGGTCGCCACCCCGCTCTCCATGGTCCTCACCGAGATCCTGCAGAACGCTCTCGAACACGCCTTCGTGCAGGGGGAGCAGGGCACGGTCGAGGTCAGCGCCGTCCGCGGCGAGACCCGGGCGGACGCCCGGCTCCTGATCACGGTCCAGGACGACGGCCGCGGTCTGCCCGAGGGCTTCGACCCGCAGCGGGCCGGCAACCTCGGCCTGCAGATCGTACGGACCCTGGTGGAAGGGGAGTTGGGCGGTTCCTTCGACATGCTGCCGGGCGCCGAGCGCGGCACGAAGGTGGTCCTCGACATTCCCGTACGGCCGCAGAAATAAAGCGAGTTCACAACAGGAGCGAGTTCACGGCGGAAGCGAGTTCACGGCGGAAGCGGGCTCACGGCAGAAGTGAGCTCGCCTCGGAAGCGAGCTCTCGGCGGAACGAAGCGAGTCCACAGCAGCGAGCCCCGGACCGAAGGGAATCGGTCCGGGGCTCGAATGCTGTGGGTTACTGCTGCGCGCTGCGGCTCGGGGCGGTGATTGCGTACGCGGTGTACGCGCCGCTTGCCTCAGGCTGTGCAGGTGGCTCAGGCGCTGGCGTTACGCGCCCGGTTGCGAGCGGCACGGCGCTTCATCGCGCGGCGCTCGTCCTCGCTGAGGCCACCCCAGACGCCGGAGTCCTGGCCGGACTCGAGCGCCCACTGCAGGCACTGCTCCATGACGGGGCAGCGGCGGCAGACGGCCTTGGCTTCCTCGATCTGCAGCAGCGCAGGACCGGTGTTGCCGATGGGGAAGAACAGCTCGGGGTCTTCCTCACGACAAACGGCGTTGTGACGCCAGTCCATGGCTGCTACCTCTCTCAGTGTTTCGTGCGAGTTGCTTGTGAATGTGAACGCTTTCACGAATCCCTCCGCAAGGGAAGGGCCGACTGCCAGTTGAACTGGTGTGGTCCTGTTGCTTGGGGTGGGGTTCTGGCTCTCAGTGGAGGCCGGTGTTGCGGGCCGTCCCGATCGCCAAGAAGAGACTCCCAAACCCCAGGGGCGGATACAACCCCTTCCGGAAAGTTTTTTTTGATTCCTCGGTGTCGGCTAGGTCACAGCCGTACTTCTTAGGGGTGGATGCACGCCTAAACGTTCGAGTGAAAGGACTTTGGGCCCTTCCACTCACACAATCACACGCAGTGCACGGCGTACGCCTGTGAACGTCACGCTCGTACGCAGTCCGAGGTGGTCTCCGTCCATCTGCAGGGGGAGGGGAACCTTCGAATGCAAGGTGAAGTCGGTCAGATCGTGCAGAGACACCGCATGCTTGCCGCGCGGGCCCCGCTCCGGGGTCGAGGTGAGCAGCTGGGTGGCGTAACGGGCCACCGCCGGGGTGGAGAGCCTGCGCAGTCCGAGGACGTCGAGCGCGGTCTCGAAGGACGCCTCCGGGGACGCGTACACCGGGCGATTGCCCAGGTAGGTCCAGGGGGAGGTGTTGCAGATTATGGAGAGGACCAGGTCCTCGACCGGCTCCGCGCCGGGGCGCTCCAGGGTGATCGTGCCGTGCCGGCGGTTCGGCTCCTCCAGGAACTGGCGCACCACCTGGCGCAGATAGAGGGCGTGCGTCGATCTCTTGCCGCGCTCGCGCTGCTGTTCGACCCGGCCGATGACGCTCGCGTCGAAACCGAGTCCGGCACAGAAGGTGAACCAGCGTTCGGGAACCGACTCGTCCTCCGTGCCCGGCGTCCCGGACGCGAGCCCGAGGCTCACCGTCCGTGTCCGCCGCTCACGCAGCGCGTCGAGCAGGGCGCCGGTCGCCTCCACGGCGTCGTTCGGCAGTCCGAGGGCGCGGGCGAAGACGTTGGTCGAGCCGCCGGGGACGACCGCGAGGCCCGGCAGCCGGTCCGGATCGGGCCCGTCGTGCAGCAGTCCGTTGACGACCTCGTTCACCGTGCCGTCGCCACCGAGGGCGACGACCAGATCGACATTGCCCGACTCGGCGGCCCGCCGGCCCAGGTCGCGCGCGTGCCCCCGGTACTCGGTGGTGACCGCCTCCAGCTTCATCTCGCTGGCCAGTGCGTGGATGAGCACGTCACGGGTGCGGGCACTCGTGGTGGTGGCTGCCGGGTTGACCACGAGAAGTGCGCGCATGAGCGCCAGCGTACCTACCCGGCGGTACCGGGCCCAGTCCGGTCTGCCGGGTGGACCGGCGGACGCCCCCGTTACCCTGCCCCTATGAGCGGTACGGAGCAGACGAGTACGGAACAGGGCAGCGGTACGGAGCAGGGGCCCCGGCCCACGCGCCTCGCCGGGGCGGCGGCCGTCGCCGGCATCGAGGGCCTCGGGCTCGTCGCCGGCGGTGTGTACATGCTGGTGCGCGGCCTCGCCGACGGCGGCGACCTCACGGGCGGCCTGACCCTCGCCGTGACGCTCGTCGCCCTCGGTCTCATCCCGCTCGCGGCCGCCCGCGGGCTGTGGCTGCGCCGCTCCTGGAGCCGGGGCCCGGCCGTCATCACCCAGATCCTGGCCCTGCCCATCGCCTGGCAGATGCTCCAGTCGAACGGCGTGATCCCGGCCGGCATCGTCCTGGCCGCCCTCGCCGTGACCGGCCTCGTCCTCCTCGTGAACCCGGCCACGACCGAGGCGCTCGGCATCCGGCGCCCCGGTCAGGAAGCCTGACGGATCACTCCTCCACGAGGAGTTTCTCCCTCAGCTGCGCCAGGGTGCGGGCCAGCAGCCGGGAGACGTGCATCTGAGAGATGCCCACCTCCTGCGCGATCTGCGACTGGGTCATGTTCCCGAAGAAGCGAAGCAGCAGGATCCGCTTCTCCCGGGGCGGCAGGTCCTCCAGGAGCGGCTTGAGCGACTCCCGGTACTCGACCCCCTCAAGGGCCTCGTCCTCCGCGCCCAGCGTGTCCGCCACCGCCGGCGACTCGTCGTCGGTGTCCGGGACGTCCAGGGAGAGCGTCGAGTAGGCGTTGGCCGACTCCAGACCCTCCAGGACCTCCTCCTCGGAGATCCCGAGCCGCTCCGCCAGCTCGTGCACCGTCGGCGAGCGGCCGTGCTGCTGCGAGAGCTCCGCCGTCGCCGTGGTCAGCGAGAGCCGCAGCTCCTGGAGCCGGCGCGGCACCCGGACCGCCCACCCCTTGTCACGGAAGTGACGCTTGATCTCGCCGACGACCGTCGGCGTCGCGTACGTGGAGAACTCCACCCCGCGCTCCGGGTCGAACCGGTCGACCGACTTGATCAGGCCGATCGTCGCCACCTGCGTCAGGTCGTCCAGCGGCTCGCCGCGGTTGCGGAAGCGCCGGGCCAGGTGCTCCACCAGCGGCAGGTGCATACGCACCAGACGGTTGCGCAGCTCGGCCTTCTCCGGGGAGCCCTCGGGCAGCTCGCGCAGCTGGACGAAGAGGGTGCGGGCACCGCTCCGGTCGTGCGGGTCCGGGACGGCGGGGGCGTCCGGGCCCTCGTCGTCCTCGTCACCGTCGTCGGCCTTCTCCACGGCCCCGGCCACGTCGGCCGCCCCGGCCTCGCCGGAGGTCCGCGTCTCGGGAGCCTCGGGGGAGCCCTCGGAACTCGCGGGGGCCTCGGAGACCCCTGGTGTCTCGGGAACCTCGTGGTGCTGCTCGTGCTCGCTCATCTGGTCCGCCTGCTCCGTAGCGACCCTGTTCGGCCGCGCCTGCTGCTCAGGGATGCCGGCCGTCGCGTCCCCGTTCCTCACGCCGGGCCTGGCCCCGCGCCGCGCTGTTTGTACAGGCTGATGGAGACCGTACGGTCATCGGCCACCGACGACTCCACCTTCCCGGCCAGCGCCGACAGCACGGTCCACGCGAAGGTGTCCCGCTCGGGTGCCCTCCCGTCGGTCGTCGGGGCGGAGACCGTCACGTCGAGGGAGTCGTCGATCAGCCGGAAGACACAGCTGAGGACGGACCCCGGCACGGCCTGCTGGAGCAGGATGGCGCAGGCCTCGTCGACCGCGATCCGCAAGTCCTCGATCTCGTCGAGGGTGAAGTCCAAGCGCGCCGCGAGGCCGGCCGTGGCCGTACGCAGCACGGACAGATAGGCACCCGCAGCGGGCAGCCGGACTTCCACGAAGTCCTGGGTCCCGGGCTCGCCTGCGATCTGGGACACCCTCACCTCCAAGGTGGCACAAGCTCATTCGGGGTTCGGGGG
>NZ_MWIG01000432.1:0-15888 GCF_002156145.1 Streptomyces sp. NRRL B-24572
GGGTACCCCCCGGCCGGCGCCCCGCCCATGCCCGCCTCTCCGCCTCCCGGCGCGCCCGGCCACCGGCCGACGGCGCCCGCCGGACGCCCGGCGGGCGGCCCCGGATCCACGCCCGGCCCCGGCACCCACGCCGGAGCGGGCACCCCGGTGCGCCGCTGGATCGAGATCAACGGCACCCGCCACCAGATCTCCCGCCCGACCCTGGTCCTCGGCCGCAGCACCGACGCGGACGTGAGGATCGACGATCCCGGCGTCTCCCGCCGGCACTGCGAGATCCGGACCGGAACGCCCTCGACGATCCAGGATCTGGGATCCACCAACGGCATCGTGGTGGACGGGCAGCACACCACCCGCGCTACGCTCCGCGACGGCTCGCGGATCGTCGTGGGCAGCACCACCATCGTTTACCGGCAAGCCGAAGGGTGAAGCGGGGGCAATGTCAGAGCTGACCCTGACGGTCATGCGGTTGGGTTTCCTGGCCGTTCTGTGGCTGTTCGTCATCGTGGCCGTCCAGGTCATCCGCAGCGACCTGTTCGGTACGCGGGTCACCCAGCGCGGTTCGCGGCGCCAGGAGGCGCGACCCCAGCAGAACGCGCGCCAGGCCGCCGCGCCTCCGCAGCAGCGCGGCCAGCAGAACGCGGGAGGCCGCCAGCGCCGCGGCGCCCCGACCAAGCTGGTCGTCTCCGAGGGCACCCTCACCGGCACGACCGTCGCCCTCCAGGGCCAGACGATCACGCTGGGCCGGGCGCACGACTCGACGATCGTCCTCGACGACGACTACGCCTCCAGCCGCCACGCCCGGATCTACCCGGACCGGGACGGCCAGTGGATCGTCGAGGACCTCGGGTCCACGAACGGCACCTATCTCGACCGGGCCCGCCTCACCACCGCCACACCGATTCCGCTGGGCGCGCCGATCCGCATCGGCAAGACCGTCATCGAGCTGCGGAAGTAGTACGAAAATGAGCGAGCGGAGCGAGCGAGCCGGGACGAGCCCCGTCAAAGGCCGTGCCGCGCTCCCGACCGGAGCGACTGAAGCGACCGGAGCGACCGGCGGGGCCGGCGTGAACGGAGCGACCGGAGGGTGGGCAGTGTGGGTCGAGACCGGCTGTACCCCGATGCAGCGTCGACAGGGCAGGTGGGCATGACTCTGTCCCTGCGATTCGCCGCGGGCTCGCACAAGGGCATGATCCGCGAGGGCAACGAGGACTCGGGCTACGCCGGGCCCCGGCTGCTCGCCATCGCCGACGGCATGGGCGGCCAGGCCGCCGGCGAGGTCGCCTCCTCCGAGGTGATCTCCACGCTCGTCACGCTCGACGACGACGTCCCCGGCTCCGACATCCTCACCTCGCTCGGTACGGCGGTGCAGCGCGCCAACGACCAGCTGCGGATGATGGTCGAGGAGGACCCGCAGCTGGAGGGCATGGGCACCACGCTCACCGCCCTCCTGTGGACCGGCCAGCGCCTCGGTCTCGTGCACGTCGGCGACTCGCGCGCCTACCTGCTGCGCGACGGTGTCCTCACCCAGATCACCCAGGACCACACCTGGGTCCAGCGCCTCGTCGACGAGGGCCGGATCACCGAGGAAGAGGCCACCACCCACCCGCAGCGCTCGCTCCTCATGCGCGCGCTCGGCAGCGGCGACCACGTCGAACCCGACCTCTCCATCCGTGAGGTCCGGGCCGGCGACCGCTACCTGATCTGCTCCGACGGCCTGTCCGGCGTGGTCTCCCACCAGACCCTCGAGGACACCCTCGCCAGCTACCAGGGCCCGCACGAGACCGTGCAGGAGCTGATCCAGCTCGCGCTGCGCGGCGGCGGCCCCGACAACATCACGGTGATCGTCGCCGACGTCCTCGACGTCGACGGCGGCGACACCCTCGCCGGTCACCTCAGCGACACCCCGGTCATCGTGGGCGCCGTCGCCGAGAACCAGGCCCAGCTGAACGACGGCGGGGCGATGCAGACCCCCGCCGGCCGCGCCTCCGGCCTCGGCCGCCCCGCGCCGCACCAGCAGCCCCCCGCCGGCGGCTTCGGCCCGCCCGGCAGCGGCGGCGGCGACCACGGCTACGGCGGCATGCCCCCGCAGGGCTCCTTCGACTCGTACACGGACGACGACTTCGTCAAGCCGCGCACCGGCCGCAAGTGGCTCAAGCGCTCCTTCTTCCTCGTCCTCACCCTCGGCGTCATCGGCGGCGGCCTGTACGGCGCCTGGCGCTGGACGCAGACGCAGTACTACGTGGGTTCCAAGGACCAGCACGTGGCGCTGTACCAGGGCATCAGCCAGGACCTGGCGTGGGTGTCGCTCTCGAAGGTCGAGAAGGACCACCCCGAGATCGAACTCAAGTACCTCCCCGCCTACCAGCGGAAGCAGGTCGAGGACACGATCGCGGGCGGCAGCCTCGGCAAGGCCGAGACGAAGATCTCCGAGCTGGCCGTGCAGGCCTCGGCCTGCAAGAAGGCCGAGCAGCGTCACGCCGCCGCCGAGAAGGCCGCCGACCAGGCGAGCAAGCCGCCGGCCACCCAGCAGCCCGCAGGCACCGCCACCCCGACCCCCAAGCCCACCACAGCCGCTCCGTCCCCGGGTCCCACCCTCACCGCGGAGGAGCAGAAGCTGGCCTCGAACTGCGGCAAGCAGTAAGCACCCGTAGGGGGCCTTTCACCACCATGAGCGTTGTCACCAACACGACCACCATCGGCGCGATCGAGGCGCCGAGCCGCCGCAACACCGAGCTGGCGCTGCTCGCGTTCGCCGTCGTCATCCCGGTGTTCGCGTACCTCAACGTGGGCCTGGCCATCGACGGCAAGGTCCCGGCCGGAATGCTCGGGTACGGCCTCGGCCTGACCCTCCTCGCGGGCGTCGCGCACCTGGTGGTGCGGAAGTGGGCCCCGTACGCGGACCCGCTGCTGCTTCCGCTCGCGACCCTGCTGAACGGCATGGGTCTGGTGCTGATCTGGCGTCTCGACCAGTCGCCGCGGCTGATCTCGCTGGCGAAGCGCGCGTACGGGGCGTTCAGCCCGTCCGCGCCGAGCCAGATGATGTACTCGGCGATCGGCATCGCGATGTTCGTGGGCGTGCTGCTGCTGCTCAAGGACCACCGGGTGCTGCAGCGGTACACGTACATCTCGATGGTGGCGGCGCTCGTCCTGCTGCTGCTGCCGCTCGTGCCGGGGCTCGGCGCGGACGTCTTCGGCGCCAAGATCTGGATCCGCGTCGGCGGCTTCTCGATCCAGCCCGGTGAGTTCGCCAAGCTGGTCCTGGCGATCTTCTTCTCCGGCTACCTCATGGTGAAGCGGGACGCGCTGGCCCTGGCGAGCCGCCGTTTCATGGGGCTCTACCTGCCGCGCGGCCGTGACCTCGGCCCGATCATCACGATCTGGGCGGTCAGCCTCCTCATCCTGGTCTTCGAGAACGACCTCGGTACCTCGCTGCTGTTCTTCGGCATGTTCGTGATCATGCTGTACGTGGCGACCGAGCGGACCAGCTGGATCGTCATGGGTCTGCTGATGGCCGTGGCCGGCGCGGTGGTCGTCGGCTCCACGGCCAGCCACGTGAAGTCGCGTGTGGCCGCGTGGATCGACCCCTTCGAGTGCCTGAAGACGGCCACCGACCCGAACATGCTCAACGCCTGTGACCAGATGACGCAGGTGCTCATGTCGTTCGGCTCGGGCGGCATCCTGGGCACCGGTCTCGGCCAGGGCAACTCCGACCTCATCCAGTTCGCCGCCAACTCCGACTTCATCTTCGCCACCGTCGGCGAGGAGCTCGGCCTGACCGGCGTCATGGTCTTCCTGCTGCTGTACGGCCTGATCATCGAGCGCGGCATCCGCACCTCCCTCGCCGCCCGCGACCCCTTCGGCAAGCTGCTCGCGATGGGCCTCTCCGGTGCCTTCGCACTGCAGATCTTCGTCGTCGCCGGCGGTGTGATGGGCCTCATCCCGCTCACCGGTATGACGATGCCGTTCCTCGCGTACGGCGGTTCCTCCGTGATCGCCAACTGGGCCCTCATCGGCATCCTGATCCGGATCAGCGACACCGCGCGCCGTCCCGCGCCCGCCCCCGCCCCGAACCCCGACGCCGAGATGACCCAGGTGGTCCGTCCGTGAACAAGCCGCTGCGGCGGGTCGCGATCTTCTGCGGCCTGCTCGTCCTCGCCCTGCTCCTGCGGGACAACTGGCTCCAGGCCGTCCGCGCCGAGGAGCTGACCGCGCACCCCAAGAACCGGCGCATCCAGATCGAGCGGTACTCGAACGAGCGCGGGAACATCATCGTCGACGGCAAGCCCGTCACGGGCTCCGTCGACTCGGGCGACAAGTTCTACAAGTACAAGCGGACCTATGTGGACGGCCCCATGTGGGCCCCGGTCACCGGGTACGCCTCGCAGGCCTACGACGCCAACCAGATCGAGAAGATCGAGGACGGCATCCTCACCGGCAACGACGACCGGCTCTTCTTCGACCGCACCCTCGCCATGTTCACCGGTGAGAAGAAGAAGGGCGGCGACGTCGTCACCACCCTCAGCGGCGCCGCGCAGAAGGCCGCCTACAAGGGACTCGGCAGCAAGACCGGCGCCGTCGTCGCCATCGAGCCGAAGACCGGCAAGATCCTCGCGATGGCGTCCACTCCCTCGTACGACCCCTCCTCCTTCGCCGGCTACTCCGGCACGGACGAGAAGGCCTGGGTCGCGCTGGAGAAGGACAAGAACAAGCCGAAGCTGAACCGCGCGATCCGCGAGATCTACCCGCCCGGCTCCGTCTTCAAGGTCGTCACGGCCGCCGCCGCGCTGGAGAACGGCAAGGTCACCGACATCAACGCGCCGACCGACACCCCGGAGGGCTGGAAGCTCCCGCTCTCCACCAAGGAGATGGTCAACCACGCCAGGGGCTGCGCCAACGCCAGTCTGAACCGTGCCCTGGAGATCTCCTGCAACTCGGTCTTCGCGAAGCTCGGCGACGACGTCGGCCGCGACAAGATGGTCGAGATGGCGGAGAAGTTCGGCTTCAACGCCGAGCAGTTCACCCCGGTCCGTTCCTCGGCCTCCGTCTTCGACAAGAAGGCCGACCGCCCCGGCAACGCGCTCTCGTCCATCGGCCAGTTCAACACCGCGACGACCCCGCTCCAGATGGCGATGGTCACGGCGGCGATCGCCAACGACGGCAAGCTGATGAAGCCGTACATGATCGACCAGCTGCGGGCCCCGAACCTCGACGTCCTCAAGCAGAACGAGCCGGAGGAGATGAGTCGTCCGGTCTCGCCGGAGACCGCCCAGAAGCTCCAGCAGATGATGGAGAACGTCGTCAGCAACGGAACCGGCGGCAACGCCGATCTGCACATGGACGGCGTGAAGGTCGGCGGCAAGACGGGTACGGCCCAGCACGGCGAGAAGAACGCCAAGCGCCCGTACGCCTGGTTCATCTCGTATGCCAAGACGGCCGAGGGCTCCCCGGTCGCGGTCGCCGTCGTCGTCGAGGACTCGGCGGGCACCGACCGTGAGGACATCACCGGTGGCGGCCTGGCCGCCCCGATCGCCAAGGCCGTGATGAAGGCCGTCATCAAGACCCGGGGCTGACCCCCCGGACCCCGTACGAGCCAGGTACCGGTCAGGTATCAGCTACCGGCCCCGGGCGGATCGCCTTCCCGGGGCCGGTAGCGTATGCGCGAACAGCACACACCGCCGGACCACCCATGGGTGCGGTCGGGACAGACGGAGAGGGCTGGATTAGCTATGGAAGAGCCGCGTCGCCTCGGCGGCCGGTACGAGCTGGGCCCGGTGCTCGGCCGTGGTGGCATGGCCGAGGTGTACCTCGCCCAGGACACCCGGCTCGGCCGCACCGTCGCCGTGAAGACGCTGCGGGCCGACCTGGCCCGCGATCCGTCCTTCCAGGCCCGGTTCCGCCGTGAGGCACAGTCCGCCGCCTCGCTGAACCACCCGGCGATCGTCGCGGTCTACGACACCGGCGAGGACTACGTCGACCAGGTCTCCATCCCGTACATCGTGATGGAGTACGTCGACGGGTCGACCCTGCGCGAGCTGCTGCACTCCGGGCGCAAGCTGCTGCCCGAGCGCACCCTCGAGATGACGGTCGGCATCCTCCAGGCGCTGGAGTACTCGCACCGCGCCGGCATCGTGCACCGTGACATCAAGCCGGCGAACGTCATGCTGACGCGCACCGGCCAGGTCAAGGTCATGGACTTCGGCATCGCGCGCGCCATGGGCGACTCCGGCATGACCATGACGCAGACTTCCGCGGTGATCGGCACGGCCCAGTACCTCTCCCCCGAGCAGGCCAAGGGCGAGCAGGTCGACGCCCGCTCCGACCTGTACTCCACGGGCTGCCTGCTCTACGAGCTGCTCACCGTCCGGCCCCCGTTCATCGGCGACTCCCCGGTCGCGGTCGCGTACCAGCACGTCCGCGAGGAGCCGCAGCCACCGAGCAACTTCGACCCCGAGATCACGCCCGAGATGGACGCCATCGTCCTGAAGGCGCTGGTCAAGGACCCCGACTACCGCTACCAGTCCGCCGACGAGATGCGCGCGGACATCGAGGCCTGCCTCGACGGTCAGCCGGTCGCGGCCGCCGCCGCGATGGGCATGGGAATGGGCATGGCGGGCGCGCCCGCGTACGGCGGGGGCTACGGCGGCTATCCGCCGGAGGACCAGCCGACCACCGCGCTGCGCCAGGCCGACCCGGCCGGCCAGACCTCGATGCTGCCGCCGGTGAACCCGGACGACGGCGGCTACGGCTACGACGACCGTCCGGACCGCCGCCGCGGCGGTGGCCAGAAGAAGTCGAACACCTCGACGATCCTGCTGGCCCTCGCGGGCGTCCTGGTGCTCGTCGGCGCGATCTTCATCGGTGTCTCGCTCATGGACAAGAAGGACGGCCCGCAGAAGGTCACGGTCCCGCAGTTGGTCGGCCAGACCCTGCAGGGGGCGCAGGACCTGGCGAAGAACGCCCAGGTGAAGGTCCAGCAGGCCGGCACCGAGCGCTGTGACCAGCCCAAGGACGCCATCTGCCGTCAGGACCCGGCCGCGGGCCCCGGCGCGAAGATGGAGACCGACGGCACGGTCCAGGTGTACGTCTCCGAGGGCGCCCCGCTCATCGAGGTCCCGGACGTCATGGAGCAGTCCCAGGAGCGGGCCGAGCAGAGCCTCAAGGACAAGGGCTTCAAGGTCAAGGTCGAGCAGGAGGAGTCCGCCGATCAGGACCCCGGCACGGTCCTGCGCCAGAACCCCGAGGGCGGCACGAAGGCGGAGAAGAACTCCGAGATCACGATCACGGTCGCGAAGAAGCAGCTGTCGGAGCTTCCCGACGTCAAGACCCGCAACGTCGACCAGGCCATCCAGCAGCTGAACGCGATCGGCTTCAGGAACGTGACCAGGGAGGAGGTCGACTCTGACCAGCCCGCTGGCACGGTCGTCGACCAGACCCCGCAGGGCCCGTCGAACCAGCCGAAGGACGTCCAGATCACGCTGAAGGTCTCCAAGGGCCCGCAGCAGCAGACGGTCCAGATCCCCACGGGCCTGACCGGCAAGAAGTTCAAGGAAGTCCGGGACCTGCTCCAGGGCATGGGTCTGCAGGTCGTCCAGGTGGGCTCCGACAAGGAGGACGCCATGGTCCTCGGCACGAACCCCCCGGAGGGTTCGACGGTTCCCACCAACCAGCCGATCACCGTCACCACGCTGGGCGGCGGAGGCGGCGGGGACAACAACAACGGAAACCCCGGCGGCGGCTTCTTCGGCTGACGCCCGGCACGCACCGGCACGCACAACGGGAGAGCCCCGGCATCCGCACTGGATGCCGGGGCTCTCCCGTCTCCACCCGAAGATCGGCGCCCGAAGTTCGGCGCCCGAGGCTCAGCTCCCGAAGCTCAGCGCAGTTCCGCCGGCGGCGTGCGGTCGCGGTCGACCTTCTCCGTGCGTACCAGTTCGCCCCAGACGATGTAGCGGTAGTCCGAGGTGTACATGGGGGTGCAGGTGGTCAGCGTGATGTAGCGGCCGGGCTTGGTCCTGCCGGATTCCTTCGGGACGGGCTGGAGGACGTCCACGTTGTACTTCGTGGTCTCGGGCAGGGTCTTGTAGACCTTGTAGACGTACCAGGTGTCCTTGGTCTCGAAGACGATCGCGTCCCCGGTCTTCAACTTGTGGATGTTGTGGAACTTGGCGCCGTGCCCGTCCCGGTGCGCGGCGAGCGTGAAGTTGCCCTGCTTGTCCTGCGGCAGCCCGGACTTGACCGGGTCGGTGTAGTAGCCGGCGACGCCGTGGTTGAGGACGTCGGTGCCGGTGCCCTGCTTCACCAGGACCTCGCCGTTGTTCATGGCGGGTACGTGGAGGAAGCCGATGCCGTCCTTGGTGTCGAGCGCCCCCGGGCCCTGGTCGGCCCACTGGCCGCGGACCTGGGCGCCGTCCTTGTCGGCGGCCCGGTCGGCGAGGACGTTGGTCCACCACAGGGAGTAGACGACGAAGAGGCCGAGCACCAGGCCCGCCGTGATGAGGAGTTCGCCGATGAGGCTGATGATCCCGGCGATCCGGTTGCGCGCGCGTGCCACTAGGTCGTCCCGTCGTCCCGTCCGGAGGTGTGGGGTCTCAGCCTACGAGCGCTTTCGGCTTTCCCTTGCTGCGCGGGCGTTCCTCGACCAGCTTGCCCCACACGATCATGCGGTACGTGCTGGTGAACTCCGGTGTGCAGGTGGTCAACGTGATGTACCGGCCGGGGCCCTTGAAGCCGGACTGCTTCGGCACGGGGTCGATCACCGAGACGTTGGAGGGCGAGGTCTGCGGCAGGACGCTGGCCATCTCGTACGTGTAGTACGCGCTCTGGGTCTCGACGACGATCGGGTCCCCGGGCTTCAACTGGTTGATGTACCGGAAGGGTTCGCCGTGCGTGTTGCGATGGCCGGCCACCGCGAAGTTGCCCTGCTTGTCGGCGGGCATGGCCGTCTTGAGCTTGCCCTCGCCGTAGTGGCCGACCATGCCCTTGTCGAGGACCTCGGTCTTGCTGGTGCCCTCGGCGATGGGGACGACGACGTCCAGCTTGGGGATGTACATGATGGCGAAGCCCTTGCCGGGCTCGAAGGCCTCGGGCTCGCTGGTGTCCCCGCCCTTGGACCAGGTGTCCTCGATCTGCTCCTTGGCCCGGTCCGTCTCCTGGCCGGCCCGGACGTTCGTCCACCACAGCTGGTAGGTGACGAAGAGGAGCATGACGACGCCGAAGGTGATGAAGAGTTCCCCGACGACGCGGCTGGCGACGACGCCGACGCTCTCCTTGGCCGCGCGGGCGGCCCGCCGGGCCTCGACGCGGGAGAGGGGCCGGCCCTCGGCGGCGGGGGCGGGAGCTGCGGGGGCCGTGCCCCGGCTCCTGCCCCGGCCGCCCTTGGCGGCGCGCCGGCGCTCGGCCCGCCCGGGCCCCGTGGGCGGCTCGGAGCCCGGCTCTGAGACCTCTTCCAGGACCGGGATGGGCATCGTCTCGTCCCGCGGGGCCCGCGGGGGCTCCTCCGCCTCGTACGGCCCGTACGAGGGCTCGTAGGGGCCCTCTTGGGCGACGGCCCCCTGAGGTACGGACGCGGGCTCCTCGTACGCGTACGCCTCGGCGGGGACGTAGGAGTCCGCCGATACGTACGGGTCGGCGGGCGGCGCGTACGACTCGGGGGCCGCGTACGGCTCGGTGGCCGCGTACTGCTCGGTGGCGGCGTACTGCTCGGCGGGCGCGGGTACGTACGCATCGCCGCCCGCGTACGGTTCGGCGGGCGCGTACGGTTCGGCGGGCGCGTACGGTTCGGCCGCCGCGTACGGTTCGGCGGGCGCGTACGAGTCACCGGGTATCGGCTCGGGCCCCGGTCCGTTCGTCGGCCGGAACCACGGCGAGCCCGTCGTCACGCGACGGCCTTGCCCACCACCGGAGCGAGCCCCGCCGACCGGCCGACCGCCCCCTTGTCGCCGCACTGCTCCAGCCAGTTGGCGAGCATCAGGTGACCGTGCTCGGTGAGGACCGACTCGGGGTGGAACTGCACGCCCTCGACCGGGAGTTCACGGTGGCGCAGCCCCATGATGATGCCGTCCTCGGTCCGCGCGGTGACCTCGAGCTCGGCCGGCAGGGCGGCGGGCTCGGCGGCCAGCGAGTGGTAGCGGGTCGCGGTGAACGGCGAGGGGAGGCCCGCGAAGACGCCCTGGCCCTCGTGCGTGACGAGGGAGGTCTTGCCGTGCAGCAGCTCGGGCGCGCGGTCGACGACGCCGCCGTACGCCACGGCCATCGACTGCATGCCGAGGCAGACGCCGAAGACGGGCACACCGGTGTCGGCGCAGTGGCGCACCATGTCGATGCACACGCCGGCCTGCTCGGGCGCGCCCGGCCCGGGCGACAGGAGCACGCCGTCGAAGCCGTCCTGCGCGTGGCTGAGCTCCACCTCGTCGTTGCGGAGCACTTCGCACTCGGCACCGAGCTGGTAGAGGTACTGAACGAGGTTGAAGACGAAGCTGTCGTAGTTGTCGACGACGAGAATTCGCGCGCTCACTGGCCGTCCACCGTCACATCGTTGAACGGAAGCAGAGGCTCCGCCCAGGGGAACACGTACTGGAAGAGGACGTAGACGACCGCGAGGACCAGCACGATCGAGATCAGCGCCCGTACCCACGCGTTGCCCGGCAGATGCCGCCAGATCCAGCCGTACATGACGTGGACCGCCCCTTCCGTTCGTTACGGGGACCAGAGTACGGGGCGAGGGGGCCGTGAGGGGTCAGCTGTCCAAAGCCTGTGGACGACCGTCGGTCACCGGGCGGGTGGCGTCGAGGTGCGCCCACACGATCAGGCGGTGGCTGCTGCCCCACTCGGGGTCGCAGGTGGTGAGGGTGAGGTAGCGGCCGGGCCCGTGGAAGCCGGACTTCCTGGGGACGGGGTCGACGACGGCGGTGTCGCCGGGGACGGTCCGGTAGGGCCCGCGGTCGATCCGGTACGTGAACCAGGTCGTCCCGTCGGTGAGGACGATCGCGTCGCCGGGGCGCAGCCGCGGGAAGTCCTTGAAGGGGTCGCCGTGGGTGCGGCGGTGGCCGGCGACGGCGAAGTTCCCGGTGCCGCCGAGCGTGGTGGTGCGGGCGTAGTGCCCGAGGCCCTTCTTGAGGACGTCGGGGCCGGTGCCTTCGAGGACGGGCCACTTCCAGTCGCGGCCGAGCCGGGGGACGTACATCACGGCGATGCCCTTGCCGGTGACGTACGGCTTCGGCTTCGGTACGCGCGCGGGGTCGGGTGCGGGGTCGGGTGCGGGGTCGGGTGCGGGTACGGCGGCGACGGGCAGGTCGGCCCACTCGCGCTGCAGGGTGTCGATCTGGGCGGCGCTGGCGCTGTCGGCCTGGACGCCGATCCAGTACAGGACGTACACGACGAAGAGGACGATGAGGGTGCCGACGGTCAGGCACAGCTCGCTGAGGGTCCTCACGACGAGACGCAAGCGGCCCTCCCGCTGTCAGCTCACCGGCTTCGCGTAGTGGAGGTCCACTGTGCCCGAGTACCCCGGAAGAGTCACCGCCCTGTGCTCGTCGACTTTCCAGCCGAGTCCGTACGCCTTGACGTACAGCTGGTAGTTCTGGAGCGCGGGGGAGGCGGCGAGCGCCCTGGTCAGCTTCCCCTGGTCACCGACAGCGGTGATCTTGTACGGCGGGGAGTAGACGCGGCCCTGGAGGATCAGGGTGTTGCCGACGCAGCGCACGGCGCTGGTGGAGATGAGCCGCTGGTCCATGACCCGGATGCCTTCGGCGCCGCCCTGCCAGAGGGCGTTGACGACGGCCTGGAGGTCCTGCTGGTGGATGACCAGGTCGTTGGCCTGCGGTTCGGGGTAGCCGGGGGCGGCCTGGGCGTTCGGCGGGGCGTCGTCGAGGGTGACGGTGAGGCCGGAGCCGGAGACCTCGGTGGTGCCCGCCTTCACTTCGAGCGCGTCGAGTTCCCTGTCCTCCGCGCGCGTGGAGCCGTCGTCGCGGGCGGCGAGGGAGTCGACCTGGGCGCGGAGGGCGGCGGCGGACTCGTCGAGGCCGGCGTTCTTGTGGCTGCGTTCCTCGATGAGGTCGGACAGCCTGAGGAGCGAGGCGTCCGTGCGGATGTTGGTGCCCTTGGCCGTGTTGAAGCTCGTGACGAAGATCAGTCCGGCGAGGGCGAAAACGGCAAGGGTGAGCACCCGGACGGGGCGCCACCTCGTGGTGCGGCCCGGCCCTTCGGGAGTGTCGGCGGAATTGCTCAACGTACCCTGATCCCCTTCGGTGCCGCGGAACCACTACGCTAACGGACGCCTGGGGGACGCAGTCGTCCTCCTTCGTCACATCCCGGCGCCAGCCACAGTTCCCTGCGCGGTCACGCAGCGCATCGACAGGAGAGTCCCTCGTGCCGAAGTCACGGATCCGCAAGAAGGCCGACTTCACGCCTCCGCCCGCCAAGCAGGCCACCAATATCAAGCTGACCAACCGCGGCTGGGTGGCGCCGGTGATGCTGGCGCTGTTCGCCATCGGTCTTGTGTGGATCGTGGTCTTCTACGTCACCGACGGCTCCATGCCGGTCGAGGCGATCCGGAACTGGAACATCGTGGTGGGCTTCGGCTTCATCGCGGCCGGCTTCGGCGTCTCCACGCAGTGGAAGTAGCCCGAGGAGCCGTGCTCCGGGCGATCTAGCGGTCGCGACAGGCCCTCGTCAAGCTCACCCCCGAGCTTATCCACAGCGTTGTGCACAGCACTGGATAACTTACGAAGATCTGTGGATAACTCACACGGGGTTGACGGCGGTATGACCGGAATCACCCTCGGCAGAACACACAGCGCCCCTCGCCTCCCTGGAGAAACACCAGGTCAGAGGCGAGGGGCTTTGTCTTTCCCCACAGAGCGGGAAGGATTCGCCACGCACTGTGGATAACTCTGGGGAAAGCTTACGGAGAAGCTCGTCCACAGGTCCCTGTGCTCAGGTGAGCGCAGCCGAACGGGCGAGCACGATCCCCAGGTCGATCAGGAGCACCAGTCCACAGGCGCCGTACTGCACGAGGTCCCGCCGGGCCCGCGGCGCGTGCACCATCGCGTACGTCACCAGGAGGCCGGCCACCAGACCGCCGATGTGCGCCTCCCAGGAGATCCCCGGACGGGTGAACGTGATGAGCAGGTTCAGCGCCACGAACAGGAGTGCCGGACGCATGTCCTGCCGCCTGTGCCGGGCCAGCACGATCCAGGCTCCGATCAGGCCGTAGACCATGCCGGAGGCGCCGAGCGAGAACTGGGTGTGCGGGGAGAGCAGATAGGCCAGCGTGGAGCCGGAGAGCGCGGAGAGCAGGCAGAGGGCCGTGTACCGGATCCTCCCCAGCTCGGGCTCGACGATCCCGCCGATCATCCACAGGCCCAGCATGTTGAAGAGGAAGTGCGGGAGCTCCTGGTGGAGGAAGGCGGAGGTCAGCAGGCGGTACCACTCGCCGTCCGCGACCCCGACCGGCTCACCGTTCGCGAGGACCACATGGCCACCGCCGATGAGCGCGAGGTCGTCGAGGAGCCGGTCGCCCACCACCTGCACGGCGATGAACAGCGCCAGGTTGATCGCCATGAGGATCTTGGTGACGAGGCGTCCGTCCGCCGCCACCCGGCCGCCCGCGAGCGTCCGGGGCTGGTTGGCGCCGGCGGCGTGGCCGGTGCCCGAGCCGTTCCGTACGCACTCGGGGCACTGGAAGCCGACGGACGCGGGGATCATGCACTGCGGGCAGATGGGCCGCTCGCAGCGGGCGCAGCGGATGCCGGTCTCGGCCTCCGGGTGGCGGTAGCAGCGCAGCAGACCGGGCTGCGTGTCCATGGGAGGTTCCGTCCCTTCCGCCTCAGCGCTTCTCGATCACCACGGACTCGACGACGACGTCCTGGAGCGGACGCTCGGTGTGCGGGTCGGTCGCGGTGGTCGCGATCGCGTCGACGACCTTCCGGCTCGCCTGGTCGGCGACCTCGCCGAAGATGGTGTGCTTGCGGTTCAGCCAGGTCGCGGGGCCGACGGTGATGAAGAACTGCGAGCCGTTGGTGCCCGGGCCCGCGTTGGCCATGGCCAGCAGGTAGGGCCGGTCGAAGAAGAGCTCCGGGTGGAACTCGTCGGCGAACTCGTAGCCCGGTCCGCCCGTGCCGTTCCCCAGCGGGTCGCCGCCCTGGATCATGAAGCCCTTGATGACCCGGTGGAAGACCGTTCCGTCGTAGAGCGGGTCCGAGGAGACCGTGCCGGTGGCGGGGTGCGTCCACTCGCGCTCGCCGGAGGCGAGTTCGACGAAGTTCCGGACCGTCTTCGGGGCGTGGAACGGCATCAGCCGCACCGTGATGTCACCCAGGCTCGTCTTGAGGATCGCGTACAGCTGCTCGGCCACGGTCGGTCGCCTTCCGTCCCACGTCGTGTCGCGTCGTGCCGCGTCGTCCGGCACCGACTCGCGTCGTCTCGGATGGAATCGCGTCGAATCGCGCCGACTCGCGTCATGTCACGTCTGTCTCTGGCGTGTCCGATCCTCGCATGCCCCGGATGCCAGCCCCGCATGCCGGACGCCGCTCCGACGGGCATGATTCCGAAAAGGATGGAAAGGTGAAAAACCGACATCGCCACCGAGGAGGAGGAATCCCGTGACCCGCATGGACAGCGTGCGCGCCGCGACAGGTTCGGCGAAGGAGAGCGTCCTGCACGCCGCGGAAGTGGTGGCGCCGTACGCCGGCTCGGCCAAGGACCAGGCCGCGCACTACGCACACGAGGCGCGGGTGGTGCTCGCGCCGAAGGTCTCGAAGGCCGCGTCCGCGGCCCGTACACAGGCTCGCGCGCAGTACGACTCGTATGTCGCGCCGCACGTACCGCCGCGGGTCGACGCGGCCGCACACCGTGCGGCGGTCAAGACCCGCCAGGCCGCCCGTCAGGCGGCCGACTACACCGTCCCGCGCGTCGAGAGCGCGGTCGCCGCGACCGGTCCCGTCCTGGAGGAGGCCGGGTCGCGTTCCACCGCCGCCTGGGCCGCGCTGCGCGGTCAGGTGACGCCGAAGGAAATCCGGAAGATCGTGAAGAAGCACGAGCGTCGGGCCAGGGCCGGACGCCTCGCCTGGGGACTCGTCGCCCTCGGCGTACTGGTCGGCGGCGCGTTCGCCGCCTGGAAGTGGTGGGACAAGCAGGCCAATCCCGACTGGCTGGTCGAGCCTCCCGCGCCCACCGAGATGGACGAGGGCTCCTCGCCGCCGTCCGTCGACGGCAGTGGGGCCTCCCTCGATGCGGAGGCGGAGACCGAGGCCGATGCCGCGGCCGCCGCAGAAGCCGCCGAACGCGACGAGCGCCGCTGACCGACCGCCACTCCTGCCGAGGTCCTACCGGGGTCCTGCTGGGGTCCTGCTGGGGTCCTGCTGGGGTCCTGCTGGGTCCTGCTGGGCCCCTCACCGGCTCCTGCCGAGGTCCTACCGGGGGTCCTGCTGGGGTCCTACCGGGGCCTGCTGGGTCCTGCTGGGCCCCTCACCGGCTCCTGCCGAGGTCCTACCGGGGGTCCTGCTGGGGTCCTACCGGGGCCTGCTGGGGTCCTGCTGACCCCTCACCGGGTCCTGCCGAGGTTCTGTGCGTGGGGTGCTGTGCGTGGGGTGCTGTGCGTGGGGTGTGGGGAGTACGCGTCGTCGTCTCCCCGCGCCCTACGCCGCCGTGGCGGCGGCGAGCGCCAGCTCCGTCAGCGCCGCCGGGTCGCTCTCGACGCCGGCGGTCGACGAGGACCGCTGCCGGGCGGAGGGCGAGGAACCGTGGGCCTCGGCGGCGATGCGCTGCTTGATGGTGGGCGGCAGGGAGCGGTCCCCGACGAGCGGCCACCGGTGCGCCCGCTGCGCCGGTACGGAGACGAGGGCGCGCTCCCCGGCGACGGGGGCGGTGGCGGCGGCGGGCGCGGCCGGC
>NZ_MWIG01000432.1:15905-16191 GCF_002156145.1 Streptomyces sp. NRRL B-24572
CCGGCCGCGGCGGCGGTGTTCGCCAGACCGACGGAGGCGAGCAGGGCGAAGAGGACGGAGATGAAGGCGGTCCAGAACTGCTTGACCCTGGCGGTGGCCATGGCCCCTCACTTTCGTGATGTTCCCGGATGGTTCATTTCGGGTTGCGCGCTTTACGTACTTTTCTCATGATCTGGATGCGGCCCCGTTTTCCGCGGACCGACGCCGTCGTCGCGCCGTTCTTCCGATGAACACCACCCGGACGGCCCAGCCCCGCCCCCGGTCACCCAGCGCCCTGTCTCTTATA
>NZ_MWIG01000433.1:0-3058 GCF_002156145.1 Streptomyces sp. NRRL B-24572
CAAGGCCCACCGCGCCGCGCTCGTCGCCGTCGAGTCGTACCGCACGACCATGCGCCGCCTCGCAGGCCTCGGCGAACTCGAGGTCTGGTACGAGCGGATCTCCGCCGACGACATCCTCCGCGTGGTGCGCCGCGAGGACCGCGCCCGCATCACCAAGCGGCTCGCCAGTGCCCGCAGGCGCACCAGCCTCCAGGCCCTCACCAAGCTCACCGAGAGGGACGGCGCCGGAAACCGGCGCTTCGTCGAGGACCCGCCGCTCCTCGAACGCGTCACCGACGTCGACCGGATCACCCTCGGCAAGATCTTCAGCGACTACCGCAGCTCCCTCGCCGAGGAGCGCCGCGTCCTGCTCGACCGCTACCACTACGTCGACGCGGCCCGCAAGGTCGTCGGAGTCGGCAGCGTCGGCACGCGCTGTTTCGTCCTCCTCCTCGAAGGACGGGACGACGGCGACCCGCTCTTCCTCCAGATCAAGGAGGCCGGCCGCTCCGTCCTGGAGCAGTACCTGCCGCCGACCGCCTACCCCCACCAGGGTCGCCGTGTCGTCTCCGGCCAGCGGCTCACCCAGGCCGCCAGCGACATCTTCCTCGGCTGGATGACCGGGCCCGAGCAGCGCCACTTCTACTGGCGGCAGCTGCGCGACATGAAGGGTTCCGCCGAGGTGGAGACCATGCCCCCGGCCACCCTGCGGGACTACGCGCGGCTCTGCGGCCGGGCCCTGGCCCGCGCCCACGCCCGCTCCGGCGACCGCATCGCCATCGCCGCCTACCTCGGATCCACGGACGTCTTCGACCGCGCCATCGCCGACTTCGCACTGGCCTACGCCGGGCAGAACGCCGACGACTACGCGGCGCTCGGCGCGGCCATCGCCGCCGGCATGGTGACGGCGGCCCCGGGCGCCTGAACTGCTCCGGGCGGAGCCCACGGGTGGCGGGCGCCCCGTCGTGGCGCAGGCTCGTGGGCGCGGCGCCCACCCGGATCGTGCCGTCGCGGGCCGGGCCACGCGGTGTCGCCCCGGTCGGTCCGACCGCGCCGGACACCGGCTGTCTCGCGGGCCTCGCGCCGCCCACGTCCGAGATCGCGCCGTGAGCTGAGGCGAGGGGCGGCGACGGCAGGTCCACCGCCGCCCCTCGCACCGCTGGACCCGCCCTAACCCTCCGTGCGCCGCAGCGGCGGCTCGGTCGGCGTCTCGGCCACCGGGCCGAAGAGCACCGCCCGTGCCACGGCCGGGGCGAACAGGACCGAGAGCGGCGCGGTCAGGGTGAGCGCCCGGCGGAACGGCGCCCCCACGGCCGGGTCGCCCGCGGCCCGCTCCTGCACCCGGCCCAGGTACCAGCCGACCACCTTGTCCATCGGCCCGGGCCGCGCCGCGTCGCCGGTGGCGCCGGGCATCTTCTTGTCGGCGCCCGCCGAGATGTCCCAGGCCTGCTGCGAGGCCGCGAGCAGCGCCTTCTGGACGGTCCTCGTGGTGGGCGTGCGCTTCGGGTCGGCCAGCGCACGGCGCAGCGCGAGGGCGGAGAGCGCGGCGACGGCCATGCCCTGCCCGTAGATGGGGTTGAAGGCGCACAGCGCGTCGCCGGTGGCGAGGAAGCCCGCCGGGCGGCGGCCCGGACGGTCGTACCGGCGCCGGATGTTGGCCGTCTTCCGGAAGCCGTACACCGGGGAGAGCGGCTCGGCCCGGGAGAGCCAGTCGCTGATCACCGGGTGCGGCATGCGCTTGGCGTACTCCTCGAACGCGCCCTCCTCCGTGGGCGGTTCGTTGCCCCGGAGGCCGGAGAGGGTGACGAGGTGCCGCCCGTCCCCGAGGGGCAGCACCACGGCGCCGTACTCCTGTGTCGGATTCGGCACGATGTAGTAGCCGAGGGCGTCGGTGTCGGGGGTCTCCTCGGGACTGCGGTAGACCCGGGTGCCGTACGCGAGGCCGGTGTCGAGGGTCTCCTCGTGCGGCGCCTCGGCGCCGATGTCGGCCAGCCAGTCCGCGGCCTTGGTCGACCGCCCGGAGGCGTCCACGACCAGATCGGCCTCCAGGACGCGCGTCTCCTTCTCGGCACCCGTCCCGCGCTCACGCAGCCGTACGCCCCTGACCCGCGAGGAGTCGCCGGTCAGGCCCACGGTCTCGGTGCCTTCGACCAGGTCGACGCGCGGGTCGGCGAGGACCCGCTGCCGCACCAGCCACTCCAGCTGGGGGCGCGGGCCGCTGTAGAAGTGCGCGGTCGCGGGGTTGCGGCGGAACCACTTGCCGTTCTGCCACTGGACCATGTCCTCCGGGATGCCCACCTTGGGCGCGCCGAGCTCCCCGAGCTCCTTCATGAAGCCGGGGAGCAGTTCGTCGAAGGCCTGCTGCCCGCCCGCGATGAGGACGTGGAGGTGCCGGCCCTGCGGGACGCCCGGCCGTGCGTCGGGCCCCTCCGGGAAGCGGTCGCGCTCGACGACCGTCACCTTCTCGGCGTGCTCGGCGAGTACCCGAGCGGCCAGCAGTCCAGCGAGACTTCCCCCGATGACCACCGCGTGACGTGTCGCGCGGCGCCCCAAGTCGTCGGCCATACCCGCCCTTTCGTGTCGTGGAACTACAACTGACCAGTATCCACGCCGGTTCGGGCCCCGTCGCGTGCTCCGAGCCTCAGGTGCTCGATGTGGTAGACGGCCTCGTCGAGGAGCTGGGCGACGTGGTTGTCGTACAGGCTGTACTCGATGCGGCGTCCCTGCCGGACGCCGGTGACCAGGCCGAGCGCGCGGAGCAGCCGGAGCTGGTGGGAGACGGCGGACTGCTCCATCTCGACGGCGGCGGCCAGCTCGGTGACGCCGCAGGGGCCCTGGCGGAGCGTGGTGAGGATCATCAGCCGGGACGGGGTGGCGAGGGCCTGGAGAGTGGCGGCGATGGTGGCCGCGGACTCGGCGTCCAGGTGGGTTGCGGGGGTGGTCTGGCCGTTCGCTCCGTGTCCCATGCGCTCATCGTAGCGGCGCTCGTATGTCAATATGTGAAGACCTCTTCATGTATTCGGGTATGGTGGTGGCCCTTCCTCCCCACCCCCCTCGAAAGAGGTGTCCTTCCATGGCC
>NZ_MWIG01000434.1:0-25193 GCF_002156145.1 Streptomyces sp. NRRL B-24572
GCTCGGCGCCGAGCGCGATGATCCGCTCGGCGCCGAGCCGCTTGGCGGCCAGGACGCCGCAGAGGCCGACCGCTCCGTCGCCGACGACGGCGACCGTGGAGCCCTTCGTGACGCCCGCGCCGAGGGCCGCGTGGTGGCCCGTGCCCAGGACGTCGGAGAGGGCGAGCAGGGCGGTGAGGAGACGGTCGTCCCCGGCCGCCTCGGCGGGGAGCTTCACCAGGGTGCCGTCGGCGTACGGGACCCGGACGGCCTCGCCCTGGCCGCCGTCGGAGCCGACCGAGCCCCAGAAGCCGCCGCGCGGGCAGGAGGTCTGGAGGCCCTCGGCGCAGTACTCGCAGGTGCCGTCGGACCAGACGAAGGGGGCGACGACGAGGTCGCCGGCGGCGAAGCCGGTGACGTCGGAGCCGGCCGCCTCGACGATGCCGAGGAACTCGTGGCCGATGCGCTGGCCGGGCTGCCGGGCGGACTCGCCGCGGTAGGCCCACAGGTCGCTGCCGCAGATGCAGGCGCGCAGGACCCGCAGGACGACGTCCGTGGACTCCTGGATCACCGGGTCGGGCACGTCCTCCACGCGCATGTCGAACGGGGCGTGGATGGTGGTGGCGCGCATGAGGGGCGGTCCTTGCTGTCAGACGGTTGTACGACGTTCACCGTACATCGCGCGGAGCGTTCCCGTCGTCAGCAGGTACTGCGCCGCGATGTAGGTCAGCATGACCCAGAAGTCGGGCGCCGGCAGCTGGGGCCATTCGGCGACCCCGGTGGCGATGAGGGTGTCCGAGAGGAGGAACAGGGCTCCGCCCAGGCCGGCCAGGGGCCCGAGGGCGCTGGAGCGGTAGGCCATCGCGGTGAGCAGCAGGGAGTACCCGGCGACGGGGATCCGCAGGTCGGCGGGGAGGTCGGGCCAGAGGAGCGCGACGGTGGTGAGGAGCGCGGCCGCGTACAGGGCGCCGAGCGCCGGGGACGTACGCCTCCGTCCGAAGAGGACCAGGTAGCAGACGTGTCCGGCGGCGAAGGAGCCCATGCCGACGAGGAAGGCCCAGTCGGCGTCGGAGAGCAGGAAGACGTCGCCGCCCCAGCCGAGGAGGAGCGCGGCGGTGAGCGGTTTGGGGGCGCCGCGGGTGACGGCGTACGCGGCGAGCAGGGGCATCAGGAGCGGTTTGGCGATCTGGTGGCCGAGGTCGGCGCCGGCGAGCAGGGAGACGAGGTCGACGACCGCGGCGAGGAGGAAGGCACCGAACAGGGTTCGGGAGGGGGTGGTCACGCGGCGGGCTCCGGGGCGGTCTGGTCGTGGGGTGCGGTGGTACGGGCCTCCGGCTGCCAGCCGGGCCCTCGGAAGACCCGCCCGGCGCGCTCGCGCCAGCCGTGCGCGGCGCGCAGGTCGCGGGCGATGGCGGCGTACTCGTGGGTGGCGACGCGGAGCGGGTTGTAGGTCTCGATGTTCTTGGTGAGCCCGTAGACGGGCCGCTCGGTCTCGCCGACCCAGGAACCGAAGACCCGGTCCCAGACGATCAGGATGCCGCCGAAGTTCCGGTCCAGGTAGCCGCCCTGGGAGGCGTGGTGGACGCGGTGGTGCGAGGGGGTGTTGAGGACGTGCTCGAAGGGGCGGGGCAGCCTGTCGACGCGCTCGGTGTGGATCCAGAACTGGTAGACGAGGTTGACCGAGTAGCAGAAGGCGACGGCCGCCGGGTGGACGCCGAGGGCGATCATCGGCAGGTAGAACGGCCAGCCCGTGACCCCGGTCCACGGCTGGCGCAGGGCGGTGGAGAGGTTGAACTTCCGGCTGCTGTGGTGGACGACGTGGCAGGCCCAGAGGATGCGGATGACGTGGTGTCCGCGGTGCTGCCAGTAGTAGAGGAAGTCCTGCGCGAGCAGCATGAGCGGGACCGTCCACCAGAGGACGGGGACGCGGAGCGGGGTCAGCTCGTAGACGGCGGTGTAGATCGCGACCACGGGGATCTTCCACAGCGCGTCGAAGAAGAGGCTCCCCAGGCCCATGCCGATGCTGGTGGCGGCGTCCTTGGCCTCGTACCCGGCGGCGTCCTCGTCGGGGTGGACGCGGTGGCTGACCATCTCCAGGACGGTGAGCAGGACGAACGCCGGTATGGACCAGAGCACGACATCGGGCGGGTTGGGCGGCATGCCGTCGACGGTAGGGGTGGGAGCCGGGCTCGGCTAGACGTGATTACTTACAAGTAAGTAAGACCGTCTGTCAGCAAGCTTTGGCGGCTTCCCACAAGACGCCTCAGACCCCCGCCGCTCCCAGCAGGGAGCCCGCGCCGTAGGTGACGGCCATCGCGAGGGCGCCGCCCGCCGCGTTGCGGAGGATCGCCGGGCCCGGGGGGGCGGCGCCGAGGCGGGCGCTCCACCAGCCGGTGAGGGTGAGGGCGGCGAGGACGGAGAGGACCGTGACCCAGAGGCGGGCGGAGGCCGGCGGGAGGACGATCGCGAGGAGGGGGAGCAGGGCGCCGACGGTGAAGGCGAGGAAGCTGGCGCCGGCCGCGTGCCAGGGGTTGGTGAGGGCGTCGGGGTCGATGCCGAGCTCCACGCGCGCGTGAGCGCGCAGCGCGTCGCGGGCGGTGAGCTGTTCGGCGGCCTCGCGGGCCACCTGCGGGGAGAGGCCGCGGGCGGCCAGGAGGCCGGTCAGTTCCGCCAGTTCGGCTTCCGGGTCCTCGCGCAGTTCGCGTTTCTCCTGGGCCAGCGCCGCCTTCTCCGAGTCGCGCTGGGTGGAGACGGAGACGTACTCCCCCGCCGCCATCGACATCGAGCCGGCGAGCAGCCCCGCCAGGCCGGCCGTGAGCAGGGCGGCCTGTGACTCGGTGGCGCCGGCGACGCCGACGACGAGACCGGCGGTGGACACGACGCCGTCGTTGGCTCCGAGCACGGCGGCCCGGAGCCAGTTGAGACGGGAGCCGAGGTCACCGCCGGGAGCCTCGTCGTGTACGGGGGCTTCGGTCACCCCTGGAGGGTCGCACCCGGTGGGTCACCAGACCCGGACCGACCCGCCCTTCGCGAAGGCCGGGCTGGTGGCGCCCGCCGGGACCTCCTTCAGGGGCTCGGCGATCTCCTCGACGGTCGGGCCGTGGACGGCGGCGAGGCGGTCGAGGAGGGCGAGGTCGAAGCCGTAGACGCGGGCCGCGTTCCCGCCCACCATGGCGGCGACCTCCTCCCTCGGGAGTCCCGCGTAGGCGATGCGGAGGCCTTCGCGGGAGTACGGGGTGGTGCCCTCGTCGTGCGGGTAGTCGCTGCCCCACATGATCTTGTCGAGGCCGATCCGGTCGCGCAGCGGCACCTCGTGGGGGCGCATGAAGCTCGCGCCGACGAAGCAGTTGTCCCGCCAGACCTCGCCGGGGCCCTTGCCCATGGACTCCGCCAGACCCGCGCCGAACTTCGACTCCGCGGTCGAGGCCTTCGTCGAGGCCGCGACCAGGCGGTCGTGGTAGTAGTCCAGCATCTGGAGGACGCCGGGGATCCAGCCCGAGCCCTGCTCGGTCAGGACCAGTTTGAGCCCCGGGTGGCGCCGGAACGCGCCGCCGAAGATCAGGTGCCACAGGGCCCGGTGGGAGAACCAGGTGGTCTCCACCATGAACACCGCCCGGGCGGCCGGTTCGTCGCCGAGCGGCGGCGACGCGGAGCCGCCGTGGTGGTTGACCGGGACGTCGAGCTCGGCGCAGACGGCCCAGATCGGGTCGTACGCCTCGGAGTACAGCTCGGGGACGGGCGAGCCCGGCGGGACACCCGGCAGCAGGATGCCCCCGGTGAGTCCGGCCTCGCGGGCGCGGCGGATCTCCGCGACCGCCGCGTCCACGTCGTTGAGGAGGATCTGCGCCACGCCCGCCCTGCGTCCCGGGGCGTCCGCGCAGAAGTCGGCCAGCCAGCGGTTGTGCGCCTGGAGCCCGGCCCAGCGCCGCTCGTACTCGGCGCCGGTGGGCGGCTGGGCCATGAGCGAGGCCTTGGGGAAGAACGGCGGGATGGTGTTGGGGAAGACGACCTCGGCGACGATGCCGTCCGCCTCCAGCTCGCGCAGCCTGCGCTGCGAGTTCCAGTTGCGGTCGGCGGTGTCGGCGAGGAGGTCCTCGTACGGGTTGACGTAGGTGGCCGCCCAGGCGTCGAAGTCGTCGTGGTGCTTCTTCTCCAGGTACGGCTTGTAGTCGAGGAGGTCGGCGCCCGCGTGGCAGTCGGCGGAGACGACCGTGTAGCGGTCGGTCACGGGTTCACCCCCAGTACCGGGAAGTCGTGGTCGGTGAGCCAGTGCCGGCCGACCTCGCGCGAGCGGGCCCAGGAGGCCTCGACGGCGGCCTGGTCCGCGGGCTGGCCGAGGTCGGCGGGGGTGGGGCCGATGCGACGGGCTATCGGATCCAATATTTGGATATCGAATCCAAAGACCTCGGCGGCGGCGAGACCGAGCATCCGCCGGGTCTCCCCGACCGGGATGTCGTGGAACGTCTTCCGCAGCCACGCGCGCGTGTCGGGCCAGGTCCCCTCCGGGTGCGGGAAGTCCGAGCCCCACAGGATGTTGTCGACGCCGATCTCGTACCGCTGCGCGAGCTCGCGCCGCTTGGTGTTGGTGGCGCAGACGAAGACCTGCCGGTCCAGGTACTCGCTCGGCGGCCGCTTCAGCTCCGCGAACGGGGACAGCTTCTTGCCGCCGTGCGCGCCGAGGTAGAGCCGGTCCATGAACCAGAGCAGGTTCGGCAGCCACCAGCAGCCGGACTCGGCGACCCCGAACCGCAGGCCCGGGTGGCGCTCGAAGACGCCCGACCAGAGCAGGAACCACAGCGGCCTGGCCGGCCACCAGGTGACCTCGGAGACGTAGATCCCGAGGTGGTCGCCGTACTCCTCGCGCGGCGCCGCCCCGGAGTGGGTGACGACCGGCATGCCGGTCTCGGCGGCCGCCGCCCACACCGGGTCGTAACGCCGGTCGTGGTACGGGGCCTTGTCCACCCACATGGAGGGGATCATGAGCGCGCCGAGCCCGGACTCCTTGGCCCGGTGGATCTCGGCGACGACCTCGCGGACGTCGGCGGTGACGGGCAGGAGGGCGACCCCGCAGTGCCGGGCCGGGTTCGCGGAGACGAACTCGGCGAGCCAGCGGTTGTGCGCCCTCGCGCCCGCCATGCCGAGCTCCGGGTCCTGGTCGCCGGAGAGCCCGAGGCCGACGCCGAAGGGCGCGGCGGTCTGGCTGTCGACGGCGTCCGCGTCGGGGAAGACGACCTCGGCGGCCACCCCGTCGCCGTCGAGCTCCTTGATCCGCTGCGCGGGGTCCCAGCCGCCGCGCAGGCCTTCCTCGTTGTCGCTGAACCACTTGTTCGCGAAGGCCTCGTTGCGCACCCCGAGCCGGGTCATGGCCGCCCGGCGGGCCTCGCGCCCGGCGAGGAAGTCGTCGAAGTCCCGGTGGAAGCGGGGGTCGAGATAGGGCCGGTACTCCTCGGTGGGCAGTCCGGCGTGACAGTCGGAGGAGATGATCAGATACGGGTCATCATGGTGCTCGTTGCTCATGGCGAAAGCCCCTCGGTCGGCGAAGCCCCTCAGTCGAGGATGAAGTTCTCCAGGTACGACGGGTTGGCGCGGTCGAGCATGGACCGCGAGCGCGCCTTGATCTGGCGGTCGCTGTGCTCGCTCTCCGGCAGCATCCAGAAGCGGTCGGCGCGGATGCCGTCGACGACGTGCTCGGCGACCTCCTCCACCGGCGTGAAGGTCACCTCGTGGCCCGCCTCCTTCATCGCGGCCTCGTACTGGTCGAGGCTGCGGTACGGGCTCTTCCGCGGCCGCTGCTTGGCGTACCGCTCGGGCCGGTTGCGGTGCGACTCCCAGAGGCCGGTGCGGAGCATGTGCGGGCCCGGGAAGAGGACGGAGGCGCCCACGCGCGCGTGCTCGGCCTTCAGGTGCGCGTACAGCGACTCGGTCATGGTGACGACGGCCGCCTTGGTGACCGCGTACACGGAGGCGGTGGGCAGCGGGGCGATGCCGCCGTCGCCGGAGGAGGTGTTCACGACGTGGCCGGGTTCGCCGCCCGCGAGCATGCGCGGGACGAAGGCCTGGATGCCGTGGAAGACGCCCCAGACGTTGACGGAGAAGGCCCACTTCCAGTCGTTCGGCTCGTGCTCCCACATGCGGCCCTCGGCGCCGGAGCCGACGCCCGCGTTGTTGCAGAGGACGTGGACGGCGCCGAAGGTGTCGTACGCGGAGTCCGCGAACGCCCGTACCTCGTCGGGGTCGGAGACGTCGACCGTCCGGGCGAGGACCTGCGCCCCGCTCGCCATCAGCTCGTCGGCGGCCGCCTCCAGGGCGCCCCGCTCGACGTCCCCGAGGACGACGGCGAGGCCCTCGGCGGCGAAGCGGCGGGCCATCGCGAGGCCGATGCCGCTCGCCGCGCCCGTGACGACGGCGACCTGTCCCGCGCGCAGCTCCATCAGGCACTTCCTTCCGGGGGTCCGTCGAGGATCTGGAGCGGGTCGTCGTACCGCTGGTGGACGAAGGGCAGCAGGTCCCGGGCGGAGACGCGCTCGGCGACCGTGCCCTTCTGGTCGGTGGTCTTCTCGCCGATCGTGATCTCGACGAGCCGGCGGACGGGGAGGTCGGCGACCGGGTCGTACATGGACTCGCGCAGGACCACGTCGCCGGTGATCCGCTCCAGCTTCCGCACCTTCTCGTTGCGGACGCAGTGGACGAGGACGGGGTCGGCGTCGAAGCCGGTGCCCTCCACGCCCGGCAGGAACTTGAAGTAGAAGTCCGTCTTCTCGACGGGCTCCGGCGGCGGCAGGGTCTCGCAGACCGCGCCGCGCACCTCCACGAAGGCGATGCCGTGCCGGGCGAGGGCGGCGCGCACGACGAGCCCGTCGCGCTCGACGGTGACCTCGCCCAGCTTCTTCGGCTCGCCGAAGACCTCGCGCCCGCCGATCAGGGCCCGCTCGTGGGTCATCGGCATGACCAGCGGGTACCAGCCCTCGCGGTCGCCGTGGGCGGCGGCCACGGCGACCGAGCCGGCGCCGAGCGGATAGCCGGGCAGGTCGACCTTGCTGATGTTGGCGCGCACGAGGGGGCGCGCGGTGGGCTTCAGCGGGGGCGGCAGGACCGCCGCCACGACGTCCGGGTCGGTCTCCCAGACGGCGACCACACCGGTGGACCAGATGTCGGGGAGCTTGGCGGACCGCTCGCGGGCCGCTGCCGCCTCCGCGTCGCTGCGCGCCCCGTACCGTACTCGTGCCATGACGTACCACCCTTCGGGATCGTCGGCCTGTAACACAGTTACACGGCTGCCGACGAAGGGTAAAGAGGTCTGCACGCAGAGGAGTTGGGGGATTCGATGGCACGCTCCGCGCTGACCCGCGACGAGGTCCTGGACACCGCGGCCGCCCTGGTGAGGGAGCACGGCCCGGACGCGCTCACGATGCGCCGGCTCGCCGCCGAGCTCGGCACCGCGGTCACCTCGATCTACTGGCACGTCGGCAACCGCGAGTCGCTCCTCGACGCCCTCGTCGCCCGCACGGTCGCCGACCTGGGCACGATCCGCCCCCGGGGCGCGACCCCGGCCGAGCGGATCGTCTCGGTGGCCCGCGCGCTGCGCCGCGCCCTGCGCGAGCGCCCGCACCTGGTGGCGATGGTCCACGAGCGGGGTCTCACGGAACGCATGTTCCTGCCGGCCCAGCGGGCCCTGGTCCACGAGGCGCACGCGGCGGGGCTGCGCGGGGCGCAGGCCGCGCGGGCCGTCCGCGCCGTGCAGTTCCAGGTCGTCGGCTACGTCCTGGTGGAGCGCAACCGGGAGCGGGCCCCTGCCCAGTCCCCCGCCGAGGAGGAGCTGTGGCGCGGGGAGGACGCCGAGGCCGACGGGCCCCTCGCGCGCGCCCTGGCCGCGCCGATCGACACCGAGCGGCTCTTCGCCGACTCCGTACGGGCCCTGGTGGAGGGCCTGCTCGCGGGCGCCCGGAGTGAGATCCCGAAGTGAGATCGAAGACACCAGGGACGGGACTGTCGGTCTCGGGCCGTATTCTCAATGACCGTGCTTGACGACCGTACGACAGCAGCGATGTGGCCGGCCGCCTACCCGCAGGGGTACGCGGTGGTCGACGTGGAGACCACCGGACTCGCCCGCGACGACCGGATAGTGTCCGCTGCCGTCTACCGGCTGGACGCCCAGGGGAACGTCGAGGACCACTGGTACACGCTCGTCAACCCCGAGCGCGATCCAGGGCCGGTCTGGATCCACGGCCTGACCAGCGACGTCCTGGAGGGCGCGCCGCTCTTCCCGGAGATCGCGGCGGAATTCGCGGCGCGCCTCGACGGCCGGGTGCTCGTCGCGCACAACGCGATGTTCGACTGGCAGATGATCGCCCGGGAGTACGCGCGCGCGCAGTCCGCCGCGCCGGTGCGCCAGCGGCTGTGCACGATCGCGCTCGCCAAGGAGCTGTCGCTGCCGCTGCCCAACCACAAGCTGGAGTCGCTCGCCGCGCACTTCGGTGTCGTGCAGCAGCGCGCGCACAACGCGCTCGACGACGCGCGGGTGCTCGCCGAGGCCTTCCGGCCCAGCCTGCACGCGGCGGCCGAGCGGAACGTACGGCTGCCGCTCCTGGAGTGCCGGCCGCTGACCGAGTGGGCCTCGGCGCCCGCGCAGCCGCGGACCGGCGGGCAGTCCTCCTACCGGGCGGGCAGCTGGCGCCCCTCGCGGAAGCGCCCGCCGTGCCCGTACCCCAACCCCGGACGCTACGAGTCGGACAAACCGCTCAAGCAGGGCATGCGGGTGGCCTTCTCCGGCGACACCTCCGTCGACCGCGAGCTCCTGGAGGACCGCACCGTCGAGGCCGGCCTCCACGTCGCCACCAGCGTCTCCCGGCTGACCAGCCTCCTCGTCACCAACGACCCGGACGCCGCCACCTCCAAGACCCTCAAGGCCAGGTCCTTCGGCACCCCGGTCGTCGACGAGGCCGCCTACACCCAGCTGCTGCGGGACGTGAGCCCGGCAGACGGGTGACACCCCCGGCCCTGCGGGCGCGCCGAGCTGCGCGCGCCCGCCGGGCGCTCCACCCTGTGGCGCATGGCACGTTGTGAGGTCTGCGGAAACGATTACGGCATGTCCTTCGAGGTTCATGCACAGGGCGCGGTTCATGTCTTCGACTGCTTCGCCTGCGCCATCCACCGCATGGCGCCCATCTGCGAACACTGCCGGGTCCAGATCATCGGACAGGGCGTCGAGGTCGAGGGCAGCTGGTACTGCGGCGGCCACTGCGCCCGCGCCGAGGGAAAGGCGGGCATCGTCGACAGGGTGTGAGGAAACGATCCTGGGCGGGTGGCCGCGAACCACCCGAACCCCCCGTGCGTGCACCCCGTGAACCGAAAGGTACGGTCATGGGGTGTACCGCTTCCTGTTGTCCCGGCAGTGGGTGATCCTCACCCTCGTCGCCCTCGTCCTCGTCCCGACGATGATCGAGCTGGGCTTCTGGCAGTTCCACCGGCACGAACACCGGGTCGCCCAGAACGCCCTGATCGCGGACAACCTCAAGGCGAAGCCGCTCCCGGTCGAGGAGCTCACCTCCCCCGGTCACACCGTCCCGCGCGCCGACTACTGGCGCCAGGTCACCGCCACCGGCACCTTCGACACCGCCCACGAGGTGGTCGTCCGGCGCCGCACCTCCTCCGACGACCAGGTGGGCGTGCACGTCCTGACCCCGCTGGTCCTGCGCGACGGCAAGGTCGTCCTGGTCAACCGCGGCTGGATCCCGGCCGCCGCCGACCAGCACTCCTTCCCCCAGGTGCCGCCCGCCCCCAAGGGCGAGGTGACCGTCACCGGCCGGCTCCAGGCGGACGAGACGACGGGCGCCAGCGGCATCAAGGACCTGAAGGGCCTGCCGGACCGCCAGGTCATGCTCATCAACAGCCGGCAGCAGGCCGAGCTCATCGGCCGCGAGGTGCTCGGCGGCTACCTGGAGCAGACCGCGCCCGAGCCGGCCGGCGGCACCCCCGAGCTGATCCCCGAGCCGGACCACGACTCGATCGGCCCGCACATGGCGTACGCGGTGCAGTGGTGGCTCTTCGCCGCCGGGGTGCCCGTCGGCTGGGTGATCCTGGTGCGCCGGGAGAAGCGCGACCGCGAGGCGGGTACCACCTCCGACGCCTCCGGACCCCCGGAGCCGGACACGGCCGAGACGCAGGCCACCGCGTCCCTCTGATTGGCCGTCGCCGCTTCCGGGAACAGCCCAAAGCGTGACGCAACGTATCGACGACTACGCCCTCATCGGCGATCTCCAGACCGCCGCGCTCATCGGCCGCGACGGGTCGGTCGACTGGCTGTGTCTGCCCCGCTTCGACTCCGCCGCCTGCTTCGCCGCCCTCCTCGGCGACGAGAACAACGGCCACTGGACCCTCGCGCCCAAGGGCGCCACCACCTGCACCACCCGCCGCTACGCCGAGGACACCCTCGTCCTGGAGACCTACTGGGAGACCCGTACGGGCACCGTCAAGGTCGTCGACTTCATGCCGCAGCGGGACAGGGCCCCCGACCTGATGAGGATCGTGGAGGGGGTCAGCGGCAGCGTCGAGATGGCCTCCGTGCTGCGGCTCCGCTTCGACTACGGCTCGATCGTGCCCTGGGTGCGCAGGGCCGACGGCCACCGCGTCGCGATCGCCGGACCCGACTCGGTCTGGCTGCGCAGCGAGCCGCACGTGAAGACCTGGGGCCAGCAGTTCTCCACCCAGTCCGCCTTCACCGTCGCCGCCGGCGAGAAGGTGGCCTTCGTGCTGACCTGGCACCCCTCGCACGAGCCGCGCCCCGACCTCGTCGACCCCTTCGAGGCCCTGGAGCAGTGCCTCGCGGACTGGCGGGAGTGGACGGCCCGCTGCACCTACCGGGGCCCGTACCGGGCGACGGTGCTGCGCTCCCTGATCACCCTCAAGGCGCTCACGTACGCCCCCACCGGCGGGATCATGGCCGCCCCCACCACCTCCCTGCCGGAGGAACTCGGCGGCGTGCGGAACTGGGACTACCGTGCCTGCTGGCTGCGCGACTCCTCCCTCACCCTCGGCGCGCTGCTCGCCGCCGGATACGAGGAGGAGGCCTGCGCCTGGCGGGACTGGCTGCTGCGCTCGGTCGCGGGCGACCCCGCCGACCTGCAGATCATGTACGGCCCCGCCGGTGAGCGCCGGCTCCCGGAGACGAGCCTGCCGTGGCTGCGCGGCTACGCCGACTCGGCACCGGTGCGGACCGGGAACGCGGCGGTGGACCAGTTCCAGCTCGACGTGTACGGCGAGGTCATGGACTCCCTCCACCGCGCGCGTGAGGCCGGGATCCCGCCGGAGCGGCACGCCTGGAACCTCCAGCTGAGTCTCCTCGGCTTCCTGGAATCCACCTGGCGGGAGCCCGACGAGGGCCTGTGGGAGGTCCGCGGGCCCCGCCGCCACTTCACCCACTCGAAGGTGATGGCCTGGGTCGCCGCCGACCGCGCGGTCCGCACCCTGGAGGACGACCCCTCGCTGCCGGGGGACGCGGGGCGGTGGCGGACGATGCGGGACGAGATCCACGCCCAGGTGTGCGAGCGGGCGTACGACCCCGTGCGGAACACCTTCACCCAGGCGTACGGCTCGTCCGAGCTGGACGCCGCCACCCTCCTCATCCCGCAGGTCGGCTTCCTGCCGCCGGACGACCCCCGGGTGGTGGGGACCGTGGACGCCGTACGGGCGGAGCTGATGCACGGCGGGTTCCTGCGCCGGTACAGCCCCGACTCGACGGCCCTGGACGGGCTGCCGGGGCAGGAGGGGACCTTCCTGGTCTGCTCGTTCTGGCTGGCGGACGCGCTGCGGCTGACCGGCCGCGCGGAGGAGGCCCGCGAGCTCTTCGAGCGGCTCGTCTCGCTCACCAACGACGTGGGGCTCCTCGCGGAGGAGTACGACCCGGTGGCGCGGCGTCAGCTGGGGAACTTCCCGCAGGCGTTCAGCCACATCGGACTCGTCGGGACCGCCTTGGCGCTCGCCGCCGAGGAGACGGCAGGATAGGGCCCATGGATCTGGGACTGAAGGACCGTGTGTACGTGGTGACCGGTGCGACGCGGGGGCTCGGCCGTGCCTCCGCCGAGGCGCTGCTCGCGGAGGGCGCGAAGGTGCTGATCACCGGGCGCGAGGAGAAGACGGTCGCCGACGCGGTGGCCGAACTGGGCGAGGGTGCGGCCGGTGTCGCCGCCGACAACGCCGACCCGGGGACCCCGGCCCGGCTGATCGCCGAGGCGCGGGCCCGGTTCGGCGGCTTCGACGGCATCCTGATCAGCGTCGGCGGCCCGGCTCCCGGCTTCGCCGCGGACAACTCCGACGAGGAGTGGGCGGCCGCCTTCGACACGGTCTTCCTGGGGGCGGTGCGGCTGGCCCGCGCGGCCGCCGAGACGCTCACCGAGGGCGGGGTCATCGGCTTCGTCCTGTCCGGCTCCGTCCACGAGCCGATCCCCGGCCTGACCATCTCCAACGGGCTGCGCCCGGGTCTCGCCGGCTTCGCCAAGTCGCTCTCCAACGACCTCGGCCCGCGCGGGATCCGGGTCGTCGGCCTGCTGCCGAGCCGGATCGACACCGACCGGGTCCGCTCCCTGGACGCGCTCTCCGGCGACGCGGACGCGGCCCGCGCGGCGAACGAGCTCACGATCCCGCTGCGCCGCTACGGCACCCCGGAGGAGTTCGGGAACACGGCGGCCTTCCTGCTCTCGCCGGCCGCCTCGTACCTGACGGGCCTGATGCTGCCGGTGGACGGCGGGGCGCGCGCCGGATTCTGATGCTCAGGCGACCCTGCGGGCGCGGTGCTTCACCGCGCGCAGGCGCGCCTCGGCGGGCAGCTTCGGCAGGCCCGTCGACGTACGGGCGTGGGCGAGGGCCTCGGTGCTGAGGGCGGTCAGGGCGTCGCCCGGGGAGGCGTGCGGCTCCAGGAGGAGCCGGATCCGGGTCCTGGGAGCGGCCCGGCGGCCCGTGAGGGCGACCTTGGCCCGGGCCACGCCCTCCTGCGCGGCCGCCTCCGCCTCCAGGACGCTCTCCAGGGCCCGGCCGCGCAGCACCGCCGCCTCGCCGTCGCCGGTTTCCACGAGGACCTCGCGGAGCCGGGCCCGGCGGAACTGGGCGAGCAGCCACCACAGGGCGAGCAGGACGACGATCCCGAGGGCTGCGATGACGACCGGCCACCACCAGCCCTCGTCCCGCCAGCGCTGCCGCTGTGCGGTGGTGAGCAGCACGTCGTCGGGGCCGGACCAGGGCCACCAGGACGGTACGGAGAGGTCGAGGGCTGCCGCGAGGACGGCACCGCCGCCGAGGACGAGGAGCAGCCCGGCGAGCCCGAGCAGGACGCGGTTGACGCGCCGGAGGACCACGGTCACTTGCGCTTCCCTTCCTTCCGGGTCGGCCGGGCCACCCGTACCCTCATCGCGGGCGGACGGGCGAGGCCGAGCTCGGCGACGGCGCCGGCGAGCACCGTCTCCACATCGGCCCGCACCTCGTCGAGGGCCCGGAAGTGGGACACCGCCCGGACGGCGACCTTGGCGCGGCCCACGCGCACGCGTACGGACTGCACCCCGGAGACCTCCATGACGCGGTCCCGCAGGGTGAGGGCGGCGGCCTCGCGGTCGAGGCCGGCCCGGACGTCGGTGTGTTCGCGGCGCATCGGGAGGACGGCGCGCAGCCCGGGAGTGACGGCCAGGACGAGGAGCCAGATGCCGAGCACGACGGCGACGGCCGCGCCGGCGACGATGACCACGTCGTCGAGCGGCCGGGTCGCGAGGGCGTGTGCGAGCTCGCGCCGCCAGGCCATCGCGGACCGGTCGGCCCGTACCGCCGCGACGTCGTAGAGGAGCAGCCCGGCGCCGCCGAGGACGACGGCCGCGAGCAGGGCGGCGGGGATGCGGCGGACGGACCAGAAGCGGCGGACGTGTGGCACGTGCGCGGCCGGTGCATCGGTGCCGGGGCCCGCTGCGGGGGTCGGTTCCGGGGTGGTGGTCATGCGAGACGGCCCCTCGGCGTGGCGTGGCGGGTGTGCGCGGAGTGGAGGTGCTCGACGTGGACGGTCACCTCGTGGACCTCAAGGCCGACGAGCTCCTCCACGCGCGTGCGTACCCGGTTCCGGACGGCGCCGCACTGGCGGCCCACGTCGGAGGGGTAGTCGAGGTCGAGGCTCACCGAGACGCGGGCGATCTCCCGGTGGACGACGACCGAGGCGTGCGGCTTCGACCCCCCTGCGGGGAGGGCGTCGAGGCCCTCCCTGGCCGCCTGCGCGGCGATCTTCGCGACGACCCGGTCGGCGATCGTGGTCGCCCCCCGGTCCCGCACCCCGTCCCGTGCCGGGTCGTCCGCCAGATCCGTCACCACCCCGGGTCACCGCCGCCGGTCGCCGCGTTCGCGGCCCCGGAACAGATCGCCGGGTTCCAGGTCCCCTTCGAGGAACCGACCGGCCACGAAGCCGATCGCCCCGAGGGCCGCGACCAGTACAAACGCTCCGAAGCCGCCGAAGTATCCGGCGAAGCCGAGAGCCATGCCGGCCAACAGGCCGACCACCGCCATGCTCATTCCGAGCCCCTTTCCTGGCCGCTGTCGCCGGGGTTCCGACGACTACTGGAGCCTGGGCTCCGGTTCCTCTTCCTCGTCCTCGGGCAGCTTCACGTCGCTGACCGCGATGTTGACCTCGACGACCTCCAGGCCGGTCATCCGCTCCACGGCGGCAATGACGTTCTCCCGGACGTCTCCGGCGACGTCGGCGATGGAGACGCCGTAGTCGACGACGATCTCCAGGTCGAGCGCGGTCTGCACCTCGCCGACCTCGGCCTTGACCCCTCGGGTGACGCTCGCCTTGCCGCCCCCCGTGCCGGGGACCCGGTCGCGGACGGCGCCGAAGGTGCGGGAGAGACCGCTGCCCATGGCGTGGACGCCGACGACGTCGCGCGCGGCGAGGCCGGCGATCTTCTCTACGACACCGTCGGCGATCGTCGTCCTGCCCCGGGAGGCCGGTGCGCCGCCGCCCCGCTTGGTCACGGACGTACGGCGTTGTTCGCGCGGGTCGTCCGCCGCGGGGTCGGCGGAGTGGGTGGTGTCCGTCATCGGATTCAGCCCCTTCTGTGATGTTTCGGGGTTCCTCGACCACACTAAGTGCGCTTGCCCCGATTCGCTCTGGGGATGCGGCAGGCTGGGGGAATGACGACGGCTGAGAGTTGGACGGCTGCGGTACGGGACCGCCTCGCATTGGGCAGGCTGCTGCCGCTCGGGGCGGCCGAGGACGGCGCGTGGATCACCGAGCGCGCGGCGCGGAGTTTTCTCGATCCGGCGGCTTCGGCCGTACGGGGGGTGGTCCCGGGCGGCCTCCGGATCGGACCCGACCCGGACGGCGAGGAGACGGGGGCGGAGCCCCTTCCGGTGCCGCCGGGCGGGCTCGGGCCGGGGGCGCTGCGGATCTCCGCGGACTTCGGGGCGGTGGCGGGCCGTTCGCTGCCGGAGCTGGCCGAGGAGCTGCGGGCGGCCCTGCTCGGGGCGGCGCGCGACGGTCTCGGGCTGCGGGTGACGGCGGTGGACCTGCGGGTGACGGAGCTGCTCGACGCGGAGCCGCCGGCGGCGGAGCCGACCGCTCCCCCGCCGGGACGGCCCGCTCCGGCGACGGACGATCCGGTGGCCCTGGCGGTCCTGCGGGTCGAGGGCGTGGCGGGCGTGACGGACACGTGGGGGCCACCGGTACTCCGGGGCCAGGACCAGGTGCGGGTGGAGCTGGCCGTGACGGCCGGCCACCGTCCACTGGACGTGGCCCGCGCGGCCCGGAACGCCGCGACCGCGGCCGCCGCCGGGGCGACCGCGGTCACGGTACTGGTGTCGGAACTGCGCTGAACGCGGGCGGGCCGACCACGGACGGGCGCAGTCAGGCTGCGGCCACAGCCGGGCACGAACGCGGGCACGGCCAGGCGCGGGCGCGGCCAGCCGCAGACGCGGCCGGGCACGGACATAGCCGGGCACAAACGCGGGCACAGCGGAGCCCGGGCGCAGGCTCAGCCGGACGCAGCCGGCCGTAGGTACAGCCGAGCCCGGGCGCAGCCAGGCACGGGCGCAGCCAGCCGCAGGTGCGGGCTCGGTCGGGCGTGGCCGACGTGCGGGGCGGTCCGGTGCGCACGGCAGGCGGGCACCCCGGCCGAGCCGTACGCGCCAGCCGGGCGGGCGCGTCAGTCGGACACCCGCACCGGCCGGGCGCGTCTCAGTCGCCGAGGCCCGCCAGGTCGCGCAGGCGGCGGGCCTGGGCGGCGCGTTCGGCGGTGCGCTGCTCCTCGTAGGAGCGGCCGGAGACGCCCTGGAGCAGCGCCTTGGTCTCGTTGACCGCGTCGCGGGGCGCCGCGAGCAGGGCGGCGCTGAGGTCCCGTACCGCCGCGTCGAGCTCGTCGGCGGGCACGGACAGGTTGGCGAGACCGATGCGCTCGGCCTCCTCCGCGTGCACGAAGCGGCCGGTGACGCAGATCTCGAGCGCGCGGGCGTAGCCGACGAGCGAGACGAGCGGGTGCGTCCCGGTCAGGTCCGGGACGAGGCCCAGGCTGGTCTCGCGCATGGCGAACTGCACGTCCTCGGCGACGACCCGCAGGTCGCAGGCGAGGGCGAGCTGGAAGCCCGCACCGATGGCGTGGCCCTGGACGGCCGCGATCGACACGAGGTCGCTGCGGCGCCACCAGGTGAACGCCTCCTGGTACTCGGCGATGACCGCGTCGAGGTCCTCGTCGGACCCGCGCGCCATCTCCAGGAAGGACGGCTCGCCGTCGAAGCCCTCGGGCGTGAACGCCTGCCGGTCGAGTCCGGCGGAGAAGGACTTGCCCTCGCCGCGCAGAACGACGACCCGCACGCTGCCGGGCAACGACCGGCCGGCTTCCGTCAACGCCCGCCACAGAGCGGGAGACTGGGCGTTGCGCTTCGCCGGGTTGGTCAGGGTCACCGTGGCAACGGCGTCCTCGACGGTGAGCCGTACACCGTCCTTGTCGAATACGAGCTCAGAGTCGTCGAGCGTAGTCATGGGGGCGCCTCCGGTTCCGGTGCAGCACTGCATTCGAGATGCTAAGTGACTGCACAGTAACCACCTGGCCGACCGCAGGGCCGACCGGGTGCCCACCGGGAGGTCCCGGTGGACCGGTCGAGCCGCCCCGATGTCAGGCCGAGGCCGCCTTCTTGCCCCGTGTCGCTCCGCCGCGTCCACGCAGCGTGACTCCGGACTCGCTCAGCATCCGGTGGACGAACCCGTAGGAGCGGCCGGTTTCCTCGGCCAGCGCCCGGATGCTCGCACCGGAGTCGTACTTCTTCTTCAGGTCTGCCGCGAGCTTGTCGCGCGCGGCGCCGGTCACCCGGCTGCCCTTCTTCAGAGTCTCGGCCACCCGTGCCTCCTCATGGGAAGTGCGCTCTGGACTTCTCATGATCACCCCTCTTGTCCGTCCTGGCCACCCATTCGACAAGGTCCGTGCCGCCGGGTTTGTGGACGAGTACGCCGTCGTCACGAACGGAAGCAGATATTCCGCAGAGTCGAAAACGTGACTGCGGACCGACCGGCACGGGAAGTGCCAGGTCAGCGCGGTAGGAGGAACACACGTACGGCGCGGGTCTGCCGGAAGGATTCGGCAGAGCACCGCGCCGGGTGTACGAGAGACCCTCACTCAGATGAAGGATCACGCATGAGCCGAATGATCCAGCCCGGGATGATCACCCAAGGGCCCCGAGGCCCTTTCCGGGGTCAGGCGAGGGCCACCAGGTCCGCGTAGTCCGCGCCCCACAGGTCCTCGACGCCGTCCGGGAGCAGGATGATCCGCTCCGGGTCGAGCGCCTCCACGGCGCCCTCGTCGTGGGTGACGAGGACGACGGCGCCCTTGTACGTGCGCAGCGCGCCGAGGATCTCCTCGCGGCTGGCCGGGTCCAGGTTGTTGGTCGGCTCGTCGAGGAGCAGCACGTTCGCCGAGGAGACGACGAGGGTCGCGAGCGCGAGCCGGGTCTTCTCGCCGCCGGAGAGCACGCCGGCCGGCTTGTCGACGTCGTCGCCGGAGAAGAGGAAGGAGCCGAGCGTCTTGCGGACGTCGACGAGGTCGAGGTCGGGCGCGGCCGAGCGCATGTTCTCCAGGACGGTCCGCTCGGGGTCGAGCGTCTCGTGCTCCTGGGCGTAGTAGCCGAGCTTCAGGCCGTGGCCCGGGGTGACCTCGCCGGTGTCGGGCTTCTCGACGCCGCCGAGGAGGCGCAGCAGGGTCGTCTTGCCCGCGCCGTTGAGGCCGAGGATGACGACGCGCGAGCCCTTGTCGATCGCGAGGCTGACGTCGGTGAAGATCTCCAGCGAACCGTAGGACTTCGAGAGCCCCTCGGCCGTCAAGGGGGTCTTACCGCAGGGCGCCGGCTCGGGGAAGCGGAGCTTGGCGACCTTGTCGGAGGCTCGGACGGCCTCCAGGCCGGAGAGCAGGCGCTCGGCGCGCTTGGCCATGTTCTGCGCGGCGACGGTCTTGGTGGCCTTGGCGCGCATCTTGTCGGCCTGCGAGTTGAGCGCGGCGGCCTTCTTCTCGGCGTTCTGGCGCTCGCGCTTGCGCCGCTTCTCGTCGGCCTCGCGCTGCTGCTGGTAGAGCTTCCAGCCCATGTTGTAGACGTCGATCGTGGAGCGGTTGGCGTCCAGGTAGAAGACCTTGTTCACGACGGTCTCGACGAGGTCGACGTCGTGGGAGATGACGATGAAGCCGCCGCGGTAGGTCTTCAGGTAGTCGCGCAGCCAGACGATGGAGTCGGCGTCGAGGTGGTTCGTGGGCTCGTCGAGGAGCAGGGTGTCGGCGTCGGAGAAGAGGATCCGGGCGAGCTCGACGCGGCGGCGCTGACCGCCGGAGAGGGTGTGCAGCGGCTGGCCCATGACCCGGTCGGGCAGGCCGAGGGCGGCGGCGATGGTGGAGGCCTCGGCCTCGGCCGCGTACCCGCCCTTGGTCAGGAACTCGGTCTCCTGGCGCTCGTACTGCCGCATCGCCTTGTCGCGGGTGGCGCCGGTGCCGTTGGCGATGCGCTCCTCGTTCATCCGCATCTTCTTGATGAGGGTGTCGAGGCCGCGGGCGGAGAGGACGCGGTCGCGGGCCAGGACGTCGAGGTCGCCGGTGCGCGGGTCCTGCGGGAGGTAGCCGACCTCGCCGGAGCGGGCGATGGTGCCGGCGGCGGGCTGGCCCTCGCCGGCGAGGCACTTGGTGAGGGTGGTCTTGCCCGCTCCGTTGCGGCCGACGAGGCCGATGCGGTCGCCCTTGGCGACGCGGAAGGAAGCGGACTCGATGAGGATTCGGGCGCCGGCGCGCAGCTCGATGCCGGAAGCGGTGATCACGGACAGACTCCAGGGCGGTGGGAAACGGCGGAAGGACGGCTGGTGGCGGGCTTCGACGCCGCTAATGCACCCAAAGGAGAATGGCCATGCGGCCAGTCTAACGGGCACCTGCAACTGGTTTTCGGCCATGCGGGGGACGAGGGCACTTTCAGATGTTTCTCATATTCGCGCCATTGCCCCCCAAAAGGGGCGACAGGCGCGAGATCACCTGATACTCGGCGCAGGGCGGCGGCCACCGCCGCGACGGCGACGCGGAGGGTGGTGGACCGTGCAGTTCGACGACGACGCCGACCTGGACACCTCGGAGGTGCGGGACGTCCGGAACAGCCGCGTCCCGGGCGGCAGGGCGACCGTCGGCGGCGGCATCATCGGTCTCGTCGCACTGATCCTCGGCGTGCTCTTCGGGGTGGGCCCCGACCAACTCGGGCTCTCCTCCGGCGGGGACGAGCCGGCCGCGAGCTCCTCGTCCGCGGCCCAGGTGAACCAGAGCTGCAAGAAGGGCTCGGACGCCAACACGCGCCAGGACTGCCGGATCGTCGCCGTCGTCAACAGCGTCCAGGACTACTGGCGGAGCGAGTACCCGCGCCGGGGCGGCACCTACGGGAGCGCCGCCACCGTGATGTTCAGCCGGCAGGTCGGCACCGCGTGCGGCTCGGCGAGCTCGGCCGTCGGGCCCTTCTACTGTCCCGGGGACCGGCAGGTCTATCTGGACCTGGGCTTCTTCGACGAGCTGCGGACCAAGTTCGGGTCGACCGGCGGGCCCTTCGCCCAGGCGTACGTGGTGGCGCACGAGTACGGCCACCACATCCAGAACCTGATGGGGACCCTGAGCCGCGCCCAGGACGGGCGGACCGGCGCGAACTCCAACGCCGTGCGGGTCGAGCTCCAGGCCGACTGCTACGCCGGGGTCTGGGCGCGGCACGCGACGACCACCCCCGACGAGAAGACGGGCCGGCCGCTGCTGACCCGGCTCACCGACGAGGACATCCGGGACGGCCTGGACGCGGCGGCGGCCGTGGGCGACGACCGGATCCAGGAGCGGTTCCAGGGGCGGGTGACGCCGGAGAACTGGACGCACGGTTCGGCGGCGCAGCGGCAGCAGTGGTTCTACGAGGGCTACCGGAGCGGCGACATGGCCCGGTGCAACACCTTCCGCTGAGTTGTCGGTGGCGACTGCCAGACTGAGATCCAGGTCACATCGAGAGGGAGTGATCGGGATGGCTGGGACACCCGACATCTGTCCGGCGCTGCGGTACGCGGACGCGAAGGCTGCGATCAAACAGCTCACGGAGGGCTTCGGCTTCACCGAACACGCCGTGTACGAGGGCGAGGACGGCCGGGTGATGCACGCGGAGCTGAAGTGCGGGAACGGGATGGTGATGCTGGGCAGCAAGGGCAGCGGCACCTCGTTCGACAAGCTCATGGCCGACGGCGGACCGACCGCGGTGTACGTGCGCGTGGACGACGTCGACGAGCACCACGCCCGGGCGACGGAGCACGGCATCGAGATCGTGATGCCGCCGACGGACCAGGAGTACGGCTCCCGGGACTACACGGCCCGGGACGCCGAGGGCAACGTGTGGAGCTTCGGCACGTACGCCCCCGGCGGCGCGGGGTAGGACGGGCTCGGACGACTCGGCGCCCCCGGCGCCGCCCGGCAGGCCCGGGACCCGGCGGCTCCGGCGCCCCGCCGCCCCCGGTGGGGCCGGACCCGGCGGGATCGGGTTCCCGGTGTCGCCGGGGCCGGCCTGGCCGGCGGGGTCAGGCTCCGCCCGTGTGGACCTGGAAGGCGGCCCGGCGGACCGCCTTGGCCAGGGCCGGGTCCGGGTGGGCGGCGGCCAGGGCGACCAGGACCTGGACGGTACGGGGGTGGCCGACGGCGCGGACCTCGTCGAGCAGCGCCGGGACGGTGCCCTGCACGGCGGAGTCGAGGTGGCGGACGAGCAGTTCGCTCTCGCCGTGGTCGGCGACGGCCGCCGCGGTGTCGACCCAGAGCCAGGTCGACTCCTCACGGGTCAGCACCTCCTGGGCGTCGTCGGGGTCGGCCCCCTCGTACTCGGCGATCCAGAGCAGCGCGTACGGGCGCAGCGAGGGCTCGGCGACGGTGGCCCGCACCTCGGCCTCGGCGGGCGCGCCGACGACGCGGAGCGCCTCGAAGGCGAGCCCGCGCAGGAGGGCGTCCTCGCCGCGGGCGACGGCGAGGAGTTCGCTCACGGCGCTGGACAGGGTCCGGGCCGCGAGCCAGGCGCGGTACTCGTCGCGGGCCGGGCCCGGGGTGAGCCGGGCGCAGCCGCGGAGCATGTCCTCGGCGGACTGCTCGATGTTGCCCGCGGGGCTCTGCGCGGCGACGCAGATCTGCTCCAGCTTGACCCAGACCGCCCAGTTGCCGAGCGGGGTCAGGGTGGCGTGGCGCTCGCCGGTGCCGGCGTCCAGGGTGAGCGCGCCGACGGCGGCCAGGCCCTCCAGGGCCCAGTCGAGGAGGGCGGGGAGCCCGTCACCGGCGGGGGCGTCCGCGGACTCGGGCGTCTGCTCGGTCGCGGGGACCTCGCAGCGCTCCTCGCGGAGTTCCTCGACGCGCTGGCCGAGGAGGTCGAGGAGGGCGGGGACGAGGACGGGGCCCTGGGAGAGCTGGAGCAGCGAGAGGACCTGCGGGACGGCCTCGACGACCTCGGCGACGGCGCTCGGGGCGACCCCCTCGGGGGCCGGGTGCACCAGGGACCAGGCGTCGAAGAGGGCGACCCAGCCGCGCAGGACGGCGGAGTCGTCGCGGTCCCAGGCGTGCAGACGCCAGCCGGGGCGGGCGGTGTCGCCGTGCAGTTCGACGAGTCCGGCGAGCCGGGCGCGGTCCCAGCCGGCCCGGATCTGGCCGGGCGTCAGGTCCAGTGCGGCCGCGGCCCGTTCCTGGGCGGGTCCGGCTCCGGGGCCGGTACGGGGTGCGATGTCGGCGCCGTGCTCGACGGCGGCCCAGCGGGCGATCCGTACGGCATCGGCGAGGACGTGCCGGGCCTGGCGGGCGAGCTCCGCGCGGGGCGGAGTCCCCTCGGGCGGCCGCGGCGCCGGCCGGGTGCGCCGGGTCGTCACGGCCCGTCGGGCGGTGGCCAGCGCCCGCGGGCGGACGAGTCGGAGTCTGGAGTTGCGCGCCAATGGTTCATCGGGCTTTCGAGACGTCACGGGGGCAGTCTTCCCGCTGACGGCCCGAAAGCCCAATCGGAATCGGAAGTGCCGTCAGAGCAGCGGGGTGAGGAAGCGGCGCAGGGACTCCTCGTAGCGGTTCGGGTCGGCGTTCCACATGGAGGCGTGCGGGGCGTGCCGCACGGTCTGCAGGCTGACCCGACCGGGGCGGCGGGCGGCGAGTTCGACGGAGGGTTCCCAGGGGGCGATCGTGTCGTCGGGGCCGTGGAAGAGGAGGACGGGGACACGCAGGGCGTCCGGCTCCGAGGCCTCCCGGAGGAGGTCGCCGTGCGGTCCCGTCCTGCCCTGGGCGGCGCGGACGGCGAGCGGGAGCAGGGGGCCGGGGACGTGGTGGGCCGCCGCGAGGTTGCGGAGGGTGGCCTCCCAGTCGAGGACCGGGGAGTCGAGGACGAGGCCGCTGATCCGGTCGCGCACGCCCGACTCGGCGGCGGCGCGCAGGGCCATCGTGGCGCCGGTCCCCCAGCCGTGCAGGACGACCTTCCGCGCGCCCCGGCGGACGGCGTAGCGGATGGCGGCGTCGACGTCCCGCCACTCGGAGTCGCCGAGGTGGGCGAGGCCGTCCGGGGAGGCGGGCGCGCCTTCGTCGCCCCGGTAGGCGAGGACGAGGACGGGGATCTTGCGGCGGTTGTAGAAGGGGACGAGGTTCAGCGGGTGCTCGCGGGTGGTGCCGAGGCCGTGCAGGGCGATCACCCAGGTGGTGCGGGGGGCGGTGACGAGCCAGGCGGGCAGCGGGCCGAGTTCGCCGGGGATCTCGACGTCCTCGTGGGCGAGCCCGAGGGCGCTGGTCGGGGTGCCCCGGTGCAGCTGGGGGGTGAGCCGGACGCGGGCGCCGGGCCCGGGGGCGCCGAGCTCGACCCGTTCCAGGCGGCGGACGACGGTGTCGGCGGTGTGCGGGAACCGGTCGAGGACGGGGCCGAGGACGGCGTGCAGGCCGGGGCCCTCCATCCCGTACGTGCCGGGGCGCAGTGAGGCGAGGCTGCGGGTGAGGGTGATCCGCTCGGGGTCCGTGGCGTGCACGGTGAGTCCCGGGTCTCCGGGCAGTGGTCGTCCGGACGGCGCCTTGAGGGCGACGTCGCTGGCGTACCGGCCGACCGCCACCGCGGCCGCGCCGACACCGATCAGGGTGGTGACGGCCGCTGCCGTCGCTGTAGCCGGGCGCACCTCCCCAGTGTCGGCAGGACGGGGTGGGGCTGCCACCGGACGGACCCGGCAGGGGGGAAGCGGAAGGGTCGCCCCGGGGAGTGACATGGGTCTCCTCCGCGGGGTCCCCCGGTCGGATGGCCATGTCCAGGGAGCGGAACGGGACGCCGGGGGAGGAAGCGGGACAGGTCGTATGTGCCCCGGGAGGACTGGGATGCCCGTGGTTCCGGGGTGACCGCATCGTGGACACCGGGCACCCCCGGGCGATAAGCGGAACCTCTTGACACCGGTTAGGGACACCACGTCGCCCGGCCCAGTTCATCTTCCGTTCACTCAGGTTGCCTACGTTCAACGAAACACTGACGTCGAACGATTGCCTGGGTAAATGGAACACATCACGCTGCTGCTCGCCATTGTGGTCGTGACAGCTCTCGTGTTCGATTTCACGAACGGTTTCCACGACACCGCGAACGCGATGGCCACGACCATCTCGACCGGTGCCCTCAAGCCGAAGACGGCGGTGGTCATGTCCGCCGTGCTGAACCTCGTCGGCGCGTTCCTGTCCGTGGAGGTCGCCAAGACGATCTCCAAGGGACTGGTCAACGAGGACGGCATCCAGCCCGAAGTGATCCTCGCCGCGCTCGTCGGCGCGATCCTCTGGAATCTGGTGACCTGGCTGGTCGGACTGCCCTCCAGCTCCTCCCACGCCCTGATGGGCGGCCTCATCGGTGCGACCGTCGCCTCGATCGGCGTCAGCGGCGTCAACGGCGAGGTCGTCGTCTCCAAGGTCCTCATCCCGGCCGTCGCCGCGCCGATCGTCGCCGGAATCGCCGCGACGCTGGCCACGAAGCTGACGTACAAGATCGGCGCCAAGACCTCCGAGAAGGACACGGCCAAGGGCTACCGCGTCGGCCAGATCGCCTCCGCCGGTCTCGTCTCCCTCGCCCACGGCACCAACGACGCCCAGAAGACGATGGGCATCATCACCCTGGCCCTGGTCGCCGGCGGCACCCTCGCCCCCGGCTCCAACCCGCCCGTCTGGGTCATCGTCTCCGCCGGTACGGCGATCGCGCTCGGCACGGCCCTCGGCGGCTGGCGCATCATCCGCACCATGGGCAAGGGCCTCACCGACCTCCAGCCGCAGCAGGGCTTCGCCGCCCAGACCAGCGCGGCCACGGTCATCCTGGCCTCCTCCCACCTGGGCTTCTCCCTCTCCACCACGCACTCCGTCTCCGGCGCCGTCATGGGTGCGGGTCTGGGCCGCAAGGGCGGTGTCGTCCGCTGGTCGACCGCCACCCGCATGTTCGTCGCCTGGGGCCTGACCCTGCCGGCCGCCGGCCTGGTCGGCGCGGGTGCCGAGTACGTCGCCCGCCAGGGCGACTGGGGCGTCTACGTCGTCGCGGCCTTCCTCGCCGCCTCCTGCGTCGGCATCTGGCTCGTCTCCCGCCGCCAGCCGGTCGACCACACCAACGTCAACGAGGTCGAGACCGGCACCGAGCCGGACGGCGTCGTGACCACCGCGATGGCCGCCGTCACCCCGCCGCCGGCCGGTTCCGTCGCCGCCGTCGCGGACGAG
>NZ_MWIG01000435.1:0-13059 GCF_002156145.1 Streptomyces sp. NRRL B-24572
TCCGCGACTCCAAGAACCCCCACGGCCCCCAGCTCGCCGTCTCCCCCGCCTCCTGGGCCACCTTCCTGGACGTAGCATCCCGGGCGTGACCTCCATAAAGTTCGTTCTCTTCGACGTCGACGGCACCCTCATGGACGCCGTCGAGAACCAGCGCCGCGTCTGGCACGCCTGGGCCGCGCGGTACGGGCTCGACGGTGCCGAGGTGTACGCCACGGCGCTGCGGACGCGGCCCGTGGAGACCTTCGCGGAAGTCGTCCCCGGCGCCGACCCGGACGAGTGCCTCGCCCTCCTGCACGCGCTGGAGGACGAGGACGTCCGTACGGGCGACTACGCGGCCTTCGAGGGGGCGGCGGAACTGCTCGCCGGTCTCCCCGCCGACCGGTGGGCGCTCGTCACGTCGAACTACGAGCACCGGGTGCGGGGGCGGTTCGAGCGGACCGGGCTCCCCCTGCCCGGGCTCGTCGTCGACGCCGCCTCCGTCGCCGAGGGGAAGCCGTCGCCCGTCCCGTACCTCACCGCCGCCGAGAAGCTGGGCGCGGACCCGGCGGAGTGCCTCGTGATCGAGGACGCGCCCTCCGGGGTCCGGTCGGGGCTCGACGCCGGGATGACCGTCTGGACCGTCAACACCCCCGCCCCGCACCCCGACGCCCACCGCCACTTCCCGACCCTCGCAGAGGCGGCGCCGCACGTTCTGGGCGCGCTCGCCTAACGCCAGACGGTCAGGTCCCCGGTCACGAAGTTGACCCCGCTGTCCGGCAGGGCGGTCGACTTCACCTGGACGACGAACAGTGCGATGTCTCCGGAAGGGTGCTTGACGCAGATCTCGCTGCCCGCCGCCGCCAGGGTCAGCGTGAGACGGTGGCTCGGAGCGACGGCGAGGGCGGTACGGCACGCGTCGAGGGAGGCCCCCGGCTTGCCGACGTGCATGCTCATCAGACTGGTGCCGCTCTCCAGAGCACAGGTCTGCTTGCAGACGAGGCGGATGTCCCCCTTGCGGTCCTTGCGCTCGACCGGCTCCTTGATGTCCAAGGAGTTCTTCTCGGTCAGCATCTGGAAGGGGTACGCGACGGCTCGGGGCGCCTCGGGCGCGGTCGTGGAGGGGCGCGACGTCCCCGGTGTCCGGCGGACGCCGTCCTCCGAAGCCGAGGACGACGGCGTCGGACCGGGCGTCTCGGCCGCGGACGCCGCCGCACGGTCGCGGATCCGGTCCATGGCGTCCGTGATCGTCCAGGTCAGGCCCGTCAGGAGGAGCGCTCCCGCCGTGACGGCGGCGGCCGTGACGAGCGCGGTGCGTCGCCGACGGGGCCGCCGCTCGTCCTGCTCCGTCGGCTGCGGTCCCGTCGGCCACGGCCACGCCTGCGGTACCAGCGGCATGGTGTGCACCGGGGTGGGGTCGGGGACCGGAGCCGGAACCGTGAACTCCGGCCCCGTGACCTCCCGCCAGACGGCCGGACCTCCGCCCGCGTCGGCGTCCCGGCCAAGTCGTTGCCGGCACCACTCGACGACCTCCGCCGGGGTGGCCCGGTCCTCCGGATCGGCGGCCAGGCATCGGGCGATCAGCGGGCGGAGCTGTGCGGGAAGGCGGGACAGGTCGGGTTCGGAGTGCACGATGCGGTACAGCACGCTGACCAGGGGACCGTCGCCGTACAGCGGCTCCCCCAGTGCCGCGAAGGCCGCCGTCTGACCGAGCGCGAAAACGTCCGTCGCCGCCGTGAGTTCGCCTGCGGACGCCTGCTCGGGGGCCATGTACGAGGGCGTGCCGACAGCGGTGCCCGTTGTCGTGTGCGAGGTGGTGTCCGCGGCGAGCGAGATGCCGAAGTCGATCACCCGCGGCCCGTCGGCGGCCAGCAGCACGTTCGACGGTTTCAGGTCCCGGTGCACGATTCCCACACCGTGGATGGCTTGCAGCGCCTCGGCGACACCCGCCATCAGCCACAGCACGGCCGGCACCGGCAGCGGTCCGCGCCGGGCGACGGCCTCGGCCAGGGACGGCCCGGGCACGTACAGCGTCGCCAGCCAGGGCGGTACGCCGTCCGCGTCGGCGTCGATCAGTTCGGCCGTGTACGCGCCCCGGACCCGCTGGGCTGCCGTGATCTCCCGGCGGAACCGGTGCCGGAAGGCCGGGGTGTCGGCCAGCTCCGGACGTACGACCTTGATCGCCACCGGTCGGCCGCCCGGTGTGTGCGACAGATAGACCCGGCCCATGCCGCCCGCGCCGAGCCGGGCGGCGAGGCGGTACCCCGCCACCAGGGGCGGATCGTCCGCCTGCAGCGGCTGGAACACCTCGGCCGTGTCGTCCCTCTGCACTCGTCCCCCTGAATCCCCTGACCAACGGCCGAGTTGGCCGCCGACAGCAGCGTAGGCGGGCGGGCGCCGCCCCCTTCCGTCAGGGTTCGCGGTCACGGACGCGGGCGATCCCCCGGCAAACGATCCTCAGCCGATCCGCCAGGGGCGCAGCTTCTCCGGGTTCCGCACCGCCCAGATGCGCCTGATCCGGTCCCCCGCGGTCTCGAACGCGAACACGGTCACGAGGACGCCGTCCTGCCACGCCACCAGGCCGGGCAGGCCGTTGACCGTGCGTTCCACGAACGTGGTGCGGTCGCCGGCCAGGCGGGCGATCTCGGCGTAGCCCTGCGCGATGCGCTCGGCGCCCACGAGCGGGCGCAGGTGGGTGACGGCGATCCCGCCGCCGTCGGCCGTCGCGACGGCGTCGGGGTCGAGCAGGCCGACCAGGGCGTCGATGTCCTTGGCCTCCCATGCCGTCTTGAACCGCCTGACGATGCCCGCCTGCCCTGCAGCACTCGGGGCCGCCGGGCTCTGCGCCGTACGGACGCGCCGGCGGGCCGACGAGGCCAGTTGGCGGCATGCCGCCGGACTGCGGCCCACGATCTCCGCCACCTCGCCGAAGGGATAGCGGAAGACGTCGTGCAGCACGAACGCGACGCGCTCGGCCGGGGTCATCGCGTCCAGGACCACCAGGAAGGCCATCGTCACCGACTCGTCGAGGGTGACCCGGTCCGCAGGGTCGGTCCCGTCGGCGCGCCCGGTGGCGTACTCCGTGGGTTCGGGCAGCGGTTCCGGAATCCAGTCGCCCACGTACGTCTCCCTCCTGACCCGCGCCGAGCCGAGCAGGTTCAGGCAGATGCGGCCGGCGACCGTCATCAGCCAGGCGCCCGGCGACTCGATGGCCTGCTGCTCGCGTGCGGACAGGGCGTACCAGCGGGCGTAGGTCTCCTGCACGACGTCCTCGGCGTCCGCGAGAGAGCCCAGGAGCCGATAGCCGAGGTTGATCAGCCGTCGCCGCTCGCTCATGATCTCGGCTCCCGTGGTCATGGTCCGCCTTCTCCCTCGCTCGCGTGTGTCTTTCCCTTACGACAGGACAGCGCATCGGAATGTGAGGCCGACACCCGCCTCACATTCCGGGGCGCTGTCCTGTCGTCACGGTGAAGGCGATGACGAGACCGAGAGGGAACTTCGATGAACGACTTCCAGGCCATCGCGGACCGCGTCGAGATCGAGGCACTGCGCGGCGAGTTCACCGACGCGGCGATGATGCGCGACCGGCCCCGCATGGCGGCGCTGTTCACCCCGGACGGTGTCCTGCGCATGCCCAACATCCCCGTCGAGCTGGTCGGCCGCGAGGAGATCCTCGCCGGGGGCGAGCGGCTGCAGGCCCAGTGGGACTTCTTCGTGCAGAACACGCACCCCGGCGCGATCAGGATCGACGGCGACACCGCGACCGGCCGGGCGTACATGCACGAGCTCGCGCGCACCCTCGACGGACGCCAGGGGCAGAACTTCGCCGTCTACCACGACCGCTACCGGCGGACCGAGGAAGGCTGGAGGTTCGCCGAGCGGGTGTACGAGGTCAGGTACCTCGACACCTCCCCGCTGGCGGGCGGGGCGCCCCGCGCGGAGCAGGAGGCCGCCTGGGGCGCCCCGGCGGCGGACGAACGCCTTGAGCGGGTGGCCGCCGCGCTGCGCGCCAACGGTTTCGCCGCCGAGATCCTCGACGACGCCGCCGAAGCGCGTACCCGCGTCAAGGAGCTGATCCCCGAGGGTTCCAGCGTGCTCACCGGAGCCAGCGAGACGCTCCGGCTGTCCGGCATCGACGAGGACATCAACGCCGGCGGCCAGTACGACGCCGTCAGGCCTCGCATCCTGTCGATCGACCGTGCCACCGGCGCCGACGAGATCCGAAGCCTTGCCTCCTGCCCCGACTTCGTCGTGAACAGCGTCGCCGCCGTCACCGAGACCGGTGCGCTCGTGCTCGCCTCGGGCAGCGGCAGCCAGCTCCCCGCCAACGCGGGCGGCGCGGCCCGCGTGGTGTGGATCGTCGGCGCGCAGAAGGTGGTGCCCGACCTGGGCGCGGCCCTGCGCCGCATCGAGGAGCACGTCCTCCCGCTGGAGAACGCCCGCTGCCAGGCGGTGTACGGGATGGACAGCGCCGTCAACCGCCTGCTCGTCCTCAACGCGGAACCCCACCCGGGGCGCGGCACCGTGCTGCTTCTCCGCGAGGCCGTCGGGTACTAGTGCCGCGGTTGGAATACGTCCGTGTGGTGATCGGGTTGCAGCGGGACATGCGACGTGATCAGGAACAGTCCGGCGGCGGCATACATCCCCTGCTCGCCGGACGGTTCAGCCCGTACCGGTTCGACCCGTCGGCCGCCGTCGACGACGCGTCCCTGGGCCTGCTGCTCGAAGCCGCGCGATGGGCGCCGTCCGCCGGGAACTCCCAGCCGTGGGGCTTCCTCGCGGCCCGGCCCGGTGAGCCGGACCACGAGCGGGTGGTCCGGCACCTCGCGCCCAGCTCGGCCCGGTGGGCGACGGACGCGGGGCTGCTCGTCGTCACGTCGACGCGGCGCCACGTGGACGACACGGAGCTGCAGTACTCCGAGTTCGCGGACTACGACCTCGGGCAGGCCATCGCCCACATGACCCTCCAGGCGGAGGCGCTGGGCCTTGCCTCCCACCAGTTCCGGGCCTTCGACATGGAGGGGCTCACGAAGGAGCTGGACCCGAACCCGGGGTGGGCGATCGTGTCGATGGTCGCGGTGGGGAAGGCGGCCGGGGAGCCGCCGGAGGGCCGCGACCGGCGCAGCGTCGCCGATTTGCTGTCGGCGCCTTGGGCGTCGCCGTAGCGCACGGTCACGGCTCTCGGGGTGGGCCCGGTCAGGGTGGGCCCGGTCCTACTTCAGGTGCCGGGCGAAGAACCGGGCTCCGGCGTCGAGCTCGTACTGCGGGACGCCGGTGTGCCCGCCCATGTTGGCGTGCAGGGTCTTCTCCTTGGAGCCGAAGGCGTCGTACAGGTTCAGGGACGCCTGCCGGTCGTTGCCCTCGTCGTCCCACTGCAGCAGGACCTGCAGCGGGATGCCGACCTGGCGGGCCTCCTCGAAGACGACGCGGGGGATGAGACTTCCGGCGTAGAGACAGGCGGCCGCGATGCGCGGCTCGACCGTCGCGAGCCGGACGCCGATGGAGATCACTCCCCCCTCGTACCCGACCGGGCCGCCGAGCCCGGGCAGCGCGAGGAGGGCGTCCAGGGCGGTCCGCCATTCCGGGACCGCCCTTTCGACGAGCGGGAGGACGAGGGCACCGATGATCTCGTCGGTGACCGGCTCGCCGGCCTCCATCGCCCGGCGCAGGTCGGCGCGGGCCTGGTCGAGCTCGGCCAGACGGGGCCGGTCGCCGCTCCCGGGGAGCTCGATGGTGGCTGCGGCGAAGCCGTACCGCGTCGCGTAGTACCGGGCCCGCCCCGCGAGGCGGGGGTACACCTTGCGCAGGCCGAGCGGCGGGGGGCTGATCAGGATCAGCGGCGCCGGCTCGGACGCGGATACGGATGCGGGCGCGGATGCGGAAGCCGGTACGGATGCGGAAGCCGGTACGGATTCGGGCGCGGGCGCGGGCGTCCACAGGATGCCGGGGATGTCGCCGAGGGTGAATTCGCGCTCGACGACGCCGTCGTCGAGACGCTGCTCAGAAGTGAAGTGCATGGTCGTGCCTTTCGGGAGTGCTCGCGAAACGGCGCTCCCGGACGACCTGCCTATCGCCCGACCGTGACCTCAGAGAGGAGCACCCATGTCGTTGATGTGTTCACGGGTACCACCTCCTGGATCTCTCGCACGGTCACCGGAAACGTAGCAGGGGTCGCCGCGGTCCACCAACGGGTTTTCCCGGAGCCTCCGCGGCCGGACAAGGGAGACCATCCCTCCCCCTCAACCACCGTTACACAACAAGAACTTGAGCTCCGTTCAGGTTGCAAACCCGCTCGGCTACTGTGTGGCCCATGCAGGGGGAACCGGAAGACCACTCCACTTCGGACAGTTTGAGCGGCAGCGGGGCAATGCCCCTCGAGTCGGGCGACCCCCGGCAGATCGGGGCGTTCAGACTGCTCGGTGTGCTCGGGTCCGGCGGGATGGGCCGGGTCTATCTCGGCGCCGTCCCCGGGACGTTCGCGGCGGTGAAGCGGGTGCTTCCCGTGCTCGCCGAGGACGCCGACTTCCTCAGCCACTTCGGGCACGAGCTCGACAACCTGGCCCGGCTGCCCGCCGGGGCCAACACCAAGCTCCTCGCGAGCGACCGCACGGCGAAGCCGCCGTGGTTCGCGACCGAGTTCATTCCCGGCATCACCCTCAACGAGGCCATCCGGCTCAACGCCGGCCCGCTGGCCGGCGGCGCCCTGTGGCGGCTGCTCCGGGAGGCGGCGGCCGGGCTGCGGGTGGTGCACGGCGCCGACATGGTGCACCGCGACCTCAAGCCGTCCAACGTGATGCTGACCGGCGGCGGCCTCTCGCTCATCGACTTCGGCGTGGCCCGCGCGGCCGACCAGAGCCGGCTGACCAAGACCGGCATGGTCATCGGCACCCCCGCCTACATGGCTCCCGAGCAGGCCGTCGCCGACCGGCAGCTGACCGGCGCGGCCGATGTGTTCGCCCTGGGCAGTCTGCTGCTGTACGCGGCGAACGGGCGGCCTCCGTTCGGTGACGGCTCCGGGCCCGACCTGCTCTACCGGGTCGTCCACGGCGAGCCCGACTTCGGGCGGCTCACGGAGGGCGATCCCGAGCTGGCGGAGCTCGTACGCAAGTGTCTCGCGAAGGATCCGGCGGACCGGCCGACGGCCGACGAGCTCGTCGGGCTCACCGAGGAGCACGCGGCGGGCGCCGTCTGGCCGGCGGCCGTCGCCGAGCGGATCGCCGAGCGGGCGGCCTTCGCCGCCGGGGCGCCGACCGCCGAGCAGCTCGAAGAGCTGGAGCGGACCGACCCTACGCGGGACGTGGCGACGGCCTCGCTGACCCCGCAGGCCCCTCAGGTCCCGCAGGAGCCCGCGACCGGCTCTCCCGACCCGCTGGCCGTCACCGGACAGGCCGTCCCGAGCACGCCGCGGTGGCGCCGCAACAAGTACGTCATGCTCGCCGTGCCCGTCGTCGTGGCGACCGGCACCACCCTGACCGTCGCCCTCAGCCCGTACGTGGGCAAGCTGGGCGCCTCTCCGGAGGCGTCCCCGTCCTCGGTGGCCTCGCAGCCCGCCTCCGTACCGCCGTCGAGCGGGACGGCGAAGCCTTCGGCCGAGCCCTCCGCCAAGCCGTCGGCGAAGCCCTCGGGGAAGGCGTCGGGGAAGCCGTCGCCCGGCGCCCCGGTCCCGCCCGCCACCGGTGGCGGCGACGCGGGCGGATCCGTCACCGGCGGCGGGTCCGTCACCGGCGGGGGCGGATCGAACACCACCACCTCCGGCGGCTCCGGCTCGGGATCGGGCTCCACCTCCGGAGGCTCCGGGTCCGGGTCCACCTCCGGGTCCACCTCCGGGTCCACCTCCGGTTCCGGCTCCTCCGGCGGAAGCGGGTCGACGACCCAGCAGCCCGCCCCGCCGCCCACCACCCAGCCCACGACGCGTCCGCCGTCCTCCGGCGGCTCGGCGCCCTCGGGCACGTACTCCCTGGAGAACGCGAACACCGGCAACTGCCTGGCGGAGTACAACGCGGGCTTCGGCAACCTCGTCACCACGGCCGAGTGCGGCTCCCAGGGCAGCAACGGCACCACCTACTGGTTCTCCTGGACCTACGCGTCCGGCGCGAACGGCACCTTCCGGCTGATCAACAAGAAGTCCGGCCACTGCCTCCAGCCCGCGGGCAACACCACGGTCACGACCGCCGCCTGCAACGGAGCGAGCCTTCAGTCCTGGAAGGTCGTCTCCTCCTCGTCCTCCGGCCGGACCTTCAAGAACATGAGTGACGGGCAGTGCCTGACGGCCGGCTCGTTCGCGATGGACTACGCCTGCGGTTCCGGCGCCACCCAGCTCTGGCGGAACATCTCAGCGCTCTGATGCCGCTTCGAAGACGGGGACGGCGACGTCCCCGTCTTCGCGGAAGGCGACCCGCAGCTCCATCCCGATCCGCAGGTCGCCCTCCGCCACGCCCACGACCTCCGTCATCATCCGCGGGCCCTCGGCGAGGTCGACGACGGCAGCGACGTACGGGACGCGGTCACCGAAGGGCGGGAGGTCGTTCCGGTGGACGACCGACCAGGTGTAGAGGGTCGCGCGGCCGCTCGCCCGCTCCCAGCGGACGTCCTCGCTCCAGCAGTACGGGCAGAACTCGCGCGGGTAGTGGTGTGCGCGGTCGCAGGCGGCGCAGTGCCGGAGCAGCAGGTGTCCTTCGGCGGCGGCGTCCCAGTAGGGGCGGGTGAAGGCGTCGATGTCCGGGAGGTTCGCCGGGGTGGCCGTCATGTGAAGAGTCCGATCGCGGAGTCGAGGGACCAGGTCTGCCAGGAGACGGCGAGGAGCGCGACGAGGGAGATGAGCGCCATCATCGCGTTCTGCCCCTGCTCGGCCCAGTCGTGGATCATCAGGACGAGGTAGAGGAGGTTGAGGAGGAGGCCGCCGACGAGGGCGACGGGGGTGAGGAGGCCGGTGACCAGGCCGAGGCCGAGGGCGAGTTCGGCGTAGACGACGACGTACGCCATGAGCTTGGGGCGCGGGGCGACGACGGTGTCGAAGCCGTTCTTCACGGCCGCCCACCTGTGCTTGCCGGCGACGTCGGCCGCCCAGGCGATGCCGGTGCCGCGCTCGAACCAGCCCTTCTTGTCCTTGTGCCGCCAGCTCTCCAGCCACCACAGGCCGAGGCCGATGCGGAGGACGGCGAGCCATTCGGCGCCGGTGAGCCAGACGGTCTGCATGCGGACCCTCCCAGGAACTGGATCTGACGGTACGTCAGTTCAGCGCAGACCGGCACTCCGCCGCAAGGGGCGGGAGCGCCGTGACCGCCGCCACACGCGCCGCCACACGTGACCGATTCGCAACCGAAATCCCTCTTGACCGAGACCCACCGCGTGTACACGTCATTACGCTCAGCATTCATGGTCACCACACCCCCCGCACCTCCCGTCCACCCCGTGTACGTCATCGGCGGCGGACCCGGCGGGCTCGCCGTCGCCGCCGCCCTGCGCGCGCGGGGCGTCCGGGCCGTCGTCCTGGAGAAGTCCGACGCCGTCGGCGCCTCCTGGCGCGCGCACTACGACCGGCTGCGGCTGCACACCACCCGGCGGCTCTCCGCCCTCCCCGGACTCAAGATGCCCCGCTCGTTCGGCCGCTGGGTCGCCCGCGCCGACGTCGTCCGCTACCTGGAGACGTACGCGGAGAAGCACGAGCTGGAGGTCGTGACCGGGGTCGAGGTCCACCGGATCGAGCGGGCGGGCGAGGACTGGATCCTGCACGCCACCGGCGGACGCCTGCTCACCGGGCGCGCGGTGGTGGTGGCCACCGGCTACAACCACACCCCGCACCTGCCCGCATGGCCCGGCCTCCACGAGTACGGGGAGAAGCTGGTCCACGCGTGCGCGTACCGGAACCCCGGACCGTACGAGGGGAAGGACGTCCTCGTCGTCGGCGTCGGCAACACCGGCGCCGAGATAGCCGCCGACCTCGCCGGGGGCGGCGCGACCCGGGTGCGGCTCGCGGTGCGGACCGTCCCGCACATCGTGCGCCGCACGACCCTCGGCTGGCCCGCCCAGCGCTCCGGCATCCTGGTGCGGCGGCTGCCGGTGGCGCTGGTCGACCGGCTGGGCGCGCTGTCCGCCCGGTTCGCCGTGCCCGACCTCACGGCGCACGGGCTGCCCCGGCCGGCCAAGGGCCTCGCCACCCGGCAGCGGGAGGGCGCGATCCCGGTGCAGGACGTCGGCCTGATCGACGCCGTACGGGCCGGGAAGGTCGAGGTCGTCGCGGCCGTGGAGGCCTTCGAGGACGGCGAGGTGGTCCTCGCGGACGGAAGCCGGATCGCCCCGGACGCGGTGATCGCGGCGACCGGCTACCGGCGCGCCCTGGAGCCGCTCCTCGGGCACCTGGACGTGCTCGACGGGCGCGGGCTGCCGGTGACGCACGGGGCACGGAGCCCGCGCGAGACGCCGGGGCTGTACTTCACGGGGTTCACGAACCCGATCAGCGGGATGCTGAGGGAACTGGCGAGGGACGCGGAGCGGATCGCGCGGCGGATCGCACGGAGCGCCAAGACCACCCCTCGCCGAGGCCGCCGGGAGACAGACGGGAAGCCGACGGGGGACTGACGGGAAGCCGCCAGGAGACCACCGAGAAGCCGCCAGGGGACCGACGGGAAGTCGCCAGGGGACCGACGGGAAGTCGACGGAAAACCGACGACGGGAGACCGACGGGAAGCCGGCCCGTGCGACTCCTCACCGCACGCCTATTCCTGACTACTCGTCAGTTCTGTAATCTGACTGAGCGTCAGTTCATCAGTCATGGGCGGAAGGGTGGAGCGGAACGATGCTCGGATCGACTCACGGCACCTTCACCATCGATCTCCGCGCCCGCGTGGTCGCCTGCGGAGAGGCGCCCAGGGACGCCGTGCACGGCGTCACCGCCGTCGCCGGTGACCTGGACGTCAGCGGACGGCCGCTGCACCTGCCGGTCCCCGACCTCGACCGGTTCTTCCGGCCCGAGTCCGTCGCGGTCGTCGGTGCCTCCGACGCCGAGGGCCGGCCCAACACCGGCATCACGCGGCAGCTGCTCGCCTGGGCCGAGCGGGTCGGCGCCCGGCTCGTGCCCGTGCACCCGACCCGTACGAGCGTGTTCGGGATCGACTGCGTGCCGTCCGTCCGCGCGCTCGCCGAACCCGTCGACCTCGCCGTCCTCCTCGTCGCCGACCCGCTGCCCGTGATCGAGGAACTCGCCGAGACCAAGGTGAAGTTCGCCGTCGCCTTCGCCTCCGGCTTCGCCGAGACCGGGGAGGCCGGCGCCGCGGCGCAGGAGCGGCTCGCCGCCGCCGTGCGCCGCTCCGGGCTCCGCCTCCTCGGCCCCAACACCAACCTCAACGCCTTCGAGCGCTTCCGCGACGACCTCGAAGGCCCCGCCGTCGCCCTCATCACCCAGTCCGGCCACCAGGGGCGGCCCGTCTTCACCCTCCAGGAGCTCGGCGTCCGCCTCTCCCACTGGGCTCCCACGGGCAACGAGGCCGACCTGGAGACCGCCGACTTCCTCTCGTACTTCGCCGGGCGGCCCGAGGTCGGGGCCATCGCCTGCTACGTCGAGGGGCTCAAGGACGGCCGTTCCTTCCTCCTCGCCGCCGACCGGGCCGCGCGCGAGGGCGTGCCCGTCGTCGCCGTGAAGGTCGGCCGCACCGAGACCGGGGCCAGGACCGCCGCCTCCCACACCGGCAAGCTCACCGGCGCCGAGGCCGACGAACTCGTCGCGCTGTACCAGCGCACGGCCACCCACCTCTCGATCGTCCAGTCGAGCACCCCGGACCCCATGCTCACGGCCCGGCTCACCCAGCTCGTGGCCCGCGCCCGCGCCACCGTCACCGGCACCCGCCGCTCCTCCTGGCGCGACGCGGTCCGCTTCCTCACGGCCGGCTTCCCCGCCGCGGTCTACCGCTCCCGCCACTGGTGGATCCCCACGGCAGTCCTCTCCACCCTGCTGGCGGCGCTCCTCGGCTGGTGGATCGGTACGCACCCGGAGGTCCAGGCCTCGATCGGAGCCTCCACCGACCTCCGCGAGATGACCCGCCCGGGCGGCCAATACGAGACGTACTACTCCAGCCACCCGGCGGCCTCCTTCGCCGCCCAGGTCTGGACGAACAACGCCCAGGCCGCGGCCATGTGCCTGGTCCTGGGCGCGTTCCTCGGGATCCCGGTCCTCTGGATCCTCTTCATGAACATGCTGAACCTGGGCGTCGGCATCGGCCTGATGTCCTCCGCCGGCCGCCTCGACGTCTTCCTGGGCCTGATCCTTCCCCACGGCCTGCTCGAACTGACCGCCGTCTTCGTGGCCGCCGGCACGGGCCTCCGCCTCGGCTGGACCGTCATCGACCCGGGCCCCAGAACCCGCCGAGCCGCCCTGGCGGAACAGGGACGCGCGGCCGTCGGCATGGCGATCGGCCTGGCCCTGGTCCTCTTCGTCTCGGGCCTGCTAGAAGGCTTCGTCACCCCTTCGGGCCTCCCCACCTGGGCCCGCATCACCATCGGCATCGCCGCCGAGCTGACCTTCCTCGCGTACGTCTACGTCCTCGGTGGCCGCGCCGCCCGAGCCGGCGACACCGGCGACCTGGAGGAGCCCGACCGCAGCGCCACACTCCCCACCGCCGCCTGATGTGCATCGGGCCCTCCTGAGCTGCTAGTCTCCTCCGGTGCTCGCGAAACCCGTTGACACGGGGCTCGTGGGGAGGTAGATTCAAACGGTTGCCTAGAACTGGACAGTTCGGCAGTGACCGGGTAGAGTCTCACTCACTCCGGTTGGGGATTCGATTCCACGGAGTCATCCCGATTCTTATTCGAATCACGAAAGCCACCGATTAGGTCGGCCGAAATGAATCTGATAAAGTCGAAAACGCCGGAAGGGCCCGGAGCGAAAGCGAAAGGGACCGGAAAGCACCGAGGAAATCGGATCGGAAAGATCTGATAGAGTCGGAAACGAAGGAAGCGCCCGGAGGGCCTGGAAACGGGAACGAAGGAAGCGTCCGCACCTTGAGAACTCAACAGCGTGCCAAAAATCAACGCCAGATTAGTTGATACCCCGTCCATCTCCGGATGGCCGAGGTTCCTTTGAAAAAGTCC